>NZ_JAAGOG010000022.1:0-65718 GCF_010747425.1 Nostoc sp. UIC 10630 | reverse complement strand
CTACATGATGATGCACTTAATATTTATTAAACGAATTATGAAGTTTAGGTAGTATATAAAGAAACGGCTCGGTAAATGAATTAATTATGAAGTTAAATTTGATAGAAAATTGGTATAAATAAGTAATAATTAATTCAAACTATATCTCGAATGCCGATCAACTTCTATGACAATATACTTTTATAGCACTCGTGAAGAATATGGTTGTTTCTCTAACTTTTCGCCCCACGGTTTTCAATTAGATGGATTGTATTGGTCAACCAGCGAACACTACTTTCAAGCGCAAAAGTTTGTGGATACACCTCATTTAGAGCAAATCCGCCAAGTTAAAACACCTAAAGATGCGGCAAGAATGGGACGTGAGAGAACCCGCCCACTACGTCAAGATTGGGAACAAGTTAAAGACGATATCATGCGGCAAGCTGTGCTATGTAAATTTCAAACTCATACAGATATTAGGAATATCTTACTTTCCACAGGCAATGCAGAAATTGTTGAAAACTCGCCCATCGATTTTTATTGGGGTTGCGGAGCCGATGGTAGCGGTAAAAATATGCTAGGAAAAATTTTAATGGAGGTGCGAGAGAGTCTGCACCATACATACAGCGCAGATGTTGATTGTAAAAGCGTTAAATGATGTGCTAAACAACCTGATGAAAGATACTTTCTAGTTTTGGGAACACTATATTTACCACCAGACTTCAAAGGAAGGGGTTGATGCCTAAAGGCGAATGGAATAATAGATCGAAAAATACAATTCCCCTACAATTACCTATAACATACTTAAAACCAGTGAAGCGTAATACAATTACTCATGAATTTGGCTCTGGTTCACATGCAGAAATACTACCTCCACAGGAAAATGATGACAATTTATCGGAAGCATCCAAGCTACTACGGCAAGGAATTCAACAGCAGCAAGCTGGTGAATTAATTGTGGCGTTGAAGTCTTTACAACAAGCTTTGGGGCTGTTTCAGGGAGTTGGGGATTTGCAAAAACAGGCACAGGCGCTTTCTTTTTTAGGATTGGTAACTTATAGCGCTGGAGACTATAAAGGTGCGATATCTTACTCCCAGCAGTGTTTGTCTTTGCTCAATAACACCTCAGATTTAGCATTGCAAATGCAAGCACTTTCCCATTTAGGAAATTCATACCGTCATTTGAATGACCATAACAAGGCTATTGAGTTTCTAGAAAAGTGTTTGAAAATAACGCAACAGCTGCAAGATAAACGGAGTCAAGTTGCAGCACTGAATAATTTGGGATTGGTGTATAAATCTTTGAGTAACTTTACACAGGCTATTGAGTATCAGCAGCAAAGCCTAGAGATTGTGCGAGAACTTAAAGATAACTGGGGCGAGGAACAGGTACTCAAAAATTTGGGTAATGCTTGGTATGCTTTGAATAATTATCCAAAAGCGATCGCTTATTATGAGCAGTGTGTAGTACTAGCACGCTCCTTAAAAAATGTTCGCAGTGCTTCTCAGGTACTAAAAAATCTGGGTAATGCTTGTTATGCTCTAGGTGATTATACTAAAGCTATTAAGTATTATGAAGATAGGTTGCTCTTAGCCAGAGAAATTCAAGACAAACGTGGCGAGGAACAATCTTTAGGTAGTTTAGGAGTTGCTTGTGAAGCACTGGGTGACTATAACAAAGCAATTACATATTATGAACAACGTTTGCTCTTAGCTAGGAATATCAAAGACCGTCGTAGTGAAGAAGAAGCTCTTGATCGTTTGAGAGTCGCTTGCTATGCCTTGGGTGATTATGCCAAAGCTATGCAATACCAGCAAGGAACATCTTCAAATAGTTAAAAAGCAAAAGAAGGAAACAATTCAAACTTAAAATTACTCGGATAGATCCATTGGCCCCATTGTATTTTGTTGCTGGAGATATCTGAGAACCTCTGATGTATCAACTTGGGGAAATTCCGCGTAGAAATTACTCACACTCCAAAAGGGTTCTGGTGTTTCCAAGACGATTGTGCGATCGCCCCACTGTTCTAACCAAGGTAGCAATCTTTGTGGTGCAACTGGAGTACATAGCCAAACTGCTGCTGGAGACAGTGCTTTGATAGCAGTTGCCGCTACTGCTATTGTCATTCCTGTAGCAATGCCATCATCAACTAAAATAGCCGTAGCATTCTCGGCATTCACCTGCGGACAAGCAGTAATTAATTGAGCCTCAAGAGACTTAGCTTGGATGATAGCTTTATTTAAAGCCACTTCGCGCAACTTTGTATCATCTTTAAACCGAAATAGCTTTTGATCAGTCCAAAGAACATTTCCGTAAGTAGTCACTGCACCAATTGCTAACTCTGGGTTTTCTGGATGGCTAATCTTTTTCGCTACAACGATTGTCAACGGACAATCCAATAGACGTGCTATTGGTGCTGCTACTGGTATACCCCCTCTTGGCAAAGCATAAACAATTGGTACAGGTTTTATCCCAGAAGCAATAGTTTGCTGAGTCAAAACATCCTGAATCACTCGCGCTAATAATTCACCCGCATGGGTGCGATCGGCAAAAAGCGGGGTCTGTGACATGGGTTCCCCCCAGCATCTTAGGACGGCACTGCTTTTATCATGACTGAATTTTGTCTCAACTTAACTGATACAATAAGATTTTGTATAAATAATTAAGTATTCAGCAAAAGTCTATTTATTCAGATAAATCTGCAACCAGAGCAGTATTTAACTCAGATAAAACAGCTGGCGCTGATATCAAAATCCTAATTTTCATGAGCAGCGAAACTCAACTCAGCCTCTTCGACGACTCAACCTTTAACCAACGAGAACTAATTCCTACAGACGCTAAAATTGTGATCGCTCCCGGAACTTATTCCACCATAACGGAGTTGGCACAGCATTGCGATCGCTGCCACCGTTGTCCATTGGGAGACACTCGGACTCATGCTGTCGTCGGACGCGGTAATCTCAAAGCCCCAATTATGGTTATTGGGGAAGCGCCTGGTCAAAATGAAGACGAAACTGGTTTACCATTTGTAGGTAGATCGGGGCAATTGCTGGAGAAAATTCTGGCATCGGTGAATCTAACTACTGAGCATGATGTATATATAGCTAATATAAATAAATGTCGCCCGCCAGATAATAGAGTTCCTACTCCAACAGAAGTGGCGGCTTGTCTACCCTATTTACTAGAACAAATTCGTCTAGTTGACCCTAAAATAATCTTGTTAACAGGTGCAACTGCTGTCAAAGGCATCACTGGCGATAAGCGAGGAATTACGAAAATTCGCGGCCAGTGGCTGGAGTGGGAAGGGCGTTTATGTATGCCGATTTTTCATCCTTCGTACTTACTGCGTAACCCTTCTAAAGAAAGAGGTGCGCCTAAATGGTTGATGTGGCAGGATATCCAGGCAGTGCGGGCTAAGTTAGACGAATTCCAAAATAACAATTAAACCTCGTCTACCTTGAGAACCGTAGTTTTGTCGGTTTGGTGCAGCGATCGCATAACCCAACATAAAATTTGGTGGTAATGTTGGGTTGCGTTTCACTCCACTCAACCTACTAGCGTGACTTCCATGACTTGAATCAAGCCCTGCTCAAGGGTGAATCGATGGCCCACGCGCTCATCGGCAAGAACTGCTCCAGCTAAGTCACGCACGACCTGATGCACATCGACCAAAATGCGCCCGCCCTCCTCCGAGTAAAAGGAAACTGGCTCGACGTGCGGATTGATCTCGCTCCATTGCTCCGTCCAGTAAGCGCGAACTTCTTCAGGTCCACGGACAAAACCGCCTTTGAACGCTTTCGGCCAAGCCACGTCCGGAGTCATGAGGGCAAGGGCAGCGTCAATGTCTCGTGCGTTGAAGGCCGCGTAAGCCGCACGGAGCAGTTCGATTTCTGGCGCAGGTTGATCTGGCATAAGAGGTATGGTGAAGGAGATGCCGCAGAGCATAACAATTTATTATACCGTTAAAGCTAAGTAGTGTTATCTTTGCGGGACACAACTACGCGCTAATTGCGCTCACTGTGGCGAGTTAGTACTGTCCACCAGGTATAACAATACCTAATTGCGATCGCCTGTTTTAATTGAGGTAGAAGCGATCGCAGCTGAGTTAAGTTAGCATTACATCAAATAAGTCAGGGAAATTAGCCCTTCTTTCAATTAAGTTATATTTTGATTAACAAATATTCCGCTAATGGATGGATAGCTTGCTGACAGCAAGAAAGGTAGGGGTGAGGTTCTAAGAACAACTCGTAAGCGCAGCACCACATTGATCTTCCTTTGTCAACCAACCTTTAACACCTTGATATTCAACCTGCGCCCAATCTCCCTGACAGCCTAACAATTTGACAGCCGTATTCGCAGGAATTGTTCTCACTTTTTGGCTTTCTTGACTATTACTACCATATAAATCTACGCCATTAGTACCGTAGCCCTGTGTTGTTAAACCTAACTTTGGCACAAATACCCATCCAGTTCCTTGAAAACCATTACTAGCATTAGTAATCTGTACCCAATCTCCAGTAGCACCAATAACTTGAACTGTTTCGTTGATGGGTATTTGCCCTAAAATTGTGTTATTTGTACTTGCACCACTCCGCACATTTAAACCTTGTGGATCTGTATCGGTCACGTAGGCAAGAATATCGCACTTTTGGGAATTAGTCGATTTCGCTAAAGCTATTTGATGAGCTATACCTGTATTTAGCATTACACTAATACAACTAAATACCAATCCTGTTACTAACTTTGATGGTGCCTTTTTCACTTTTTTTGTCATAAATTTGCTCAATTTTTTGCTTCAGTACCTAAGATTTGAGTTTAATTTCTATCTCATAATCTACCCAAGCAAATTAAAGATAAGTTTATAAAATACTTATCTAAAAATGATTTTAGTACTGTAATAACACTTTTAATTTTACAAAATTTAGTCCTGCGATGTCTACGACGGGCTACGCCTACGCTGACAAATGCAACACAACAACATCATTGAGTACTAAAATGTCAATGGTGTAGTTAACGCCAACAGTAAGTTCAAATTTCGGCAAAGATTCATTAAGTTATATGACTAAAAATACACATTTCATATCAACTAGCATAGTTCAAGAAATTAATAATTCCGATAATGTGAGTATTTTAGAATTAGACAAAGAAGAAATTATTAGCTTATTTAATGCTAATGGAATCTTACTTTTTAGAGGATTTGATGTTGATGTTGATATTTTTAAAGAATTTACCAATCTCTTGAGTATCGATTTTATAAATTATGCTGGTGGTGCATTCAGTAGAAGGGTAATTAATGGAGATGAGACTCTTTTAAGCGTCAATGACTTTAAATCTGAGATTAAGTTGCACGGAGAAATGTATTATCAGAAAAATATCCCACTTATGCTGTGGTTTTTCTGTGCTAATCCACCATTAGAAGATGGTGAAACTACGGTATGTGATGGTAGACAATTTTTTAATGAAATTAGTAGTTCAACCAAAGAGTTATTCAGCAAAAAGAAATTAAAATTTAATGTTCGGATATCTCAAGAGGACTGGCAGAAAAAATACCAAACAGATGATTTGAATCAGCTAGAAGAAATGTGTCGTAAAAATAATACGCATTTGACAGTCAATGAAGATCAATCGATTCTGCTTGAATACATTTCTCCAGCTATTATCCCTAGCAGATGTGGAAAATACCAGGTATTTATTAATAGTTTATTGCCTACAAAGCAGTTAAACCCAAAAATTATTAATTTTGAGGATGATTCAGAAATCCCTGAAGAGGTTGTATCTGAACTGAATGAGATTGCTGAAAAAATAACCACAGAAATTTCGTGGCAAAAAGGCGATATTTTAATGATTGATAATACAAGAATACTTCATGGGAGAAGGTCTTTTGCTGATGATCAAAGAGATATTTATATCAGGCTATGTTCTCCAGCTTTTTCATTTTGATATTTTATTACGCCAGGTATCATTTATTTAAATGATACCTGTTATTACTGCATTATCTATCACACAATACGTTTTAGTTAATGGTTATTGGTGTAGATAATTTGTCTTTCAAGACGCGATAAATCGCGTCTCTACATTAGGGTTTTGTTGCTCTATCTAAACTGTATTGAGCTATAACAGGTTACTTCATATCATAGCCAAACAAATTGGGGTCTACTTCTCCTAACTGCAACTCTGCCAAACCATATTCCGCCCATCGTCTCTCAACCATCGCCGCCACATCTGGGTCAGATTCTAAGGGCGAACCCCATTCATGGTCTGTTTCTGGTGGAATCTTTGTAGTCGCATCAATTCCCATCCGTCCACCTAAGCCAATTTTTTCACTGGCAAAATCCAAGGTATCAAAAGGTGTATTTGGCAAAATAAACACATCTCGCACTGGGTCAACTTTGGAACTAATCGCCCACACCACTTGACGCGGATCGCGAATATTTATGTCTTTATCCACAACAATTACAAATTTAGTGTATGTAAATTGTGGTAAAGCACTCCAAAACGCTAAAGCCGCCCGTCGTGCTTGTCCGGGATATGCTTTATCAATGGAAATAATCGCTGCTTTGTAACTCAAAGCTTCCATTGGGAGGAAGAAATCGACAATTTCAGATACTTGTTGGCGCAGAATAGGGGTATAAATGCGATTTAGTGCGATCGCCATCATCGCTTCTTCTTTGGGTGGACGACCGCTAAATGTTGTTAAGTAAATCGGATTTTTTCGGTGCGTCATACACTCAAAGCGTACCAATGGCGAATCTTCCACGCCGCCATAATAACCCATGTGGTCGCCAAAAGGCCCATCTGGTAAGACTTCTCCTGGTGTAATTGTCCCTTCCAAGACAAATTCGGAATCGGCGGGAACTTCCAAATCTACAGTTTTACATTTCGCCAACTGCACACCAGAACCGCCATATAGTCCAGCAAACAGCCATTCTGATAAATCTACAGGGATGGGTGTAGCTGCTGCCATAATAATTAGAGGATCTACACCAAGTGCGATCGCTACTTCTAATTTCTTCCCACGTTCGGCTGCTTTTCGCAAATGCCTCGCCCCACCCCGCACCGATAACCAGTGAACCGTCATCGTATTTTTAGATTGTAGTTGCAAGCGATACACACCTACGTTTGGTGTACCCGTCTCACAATCTTTGGTAATTACTAGTCCCAGCGTGATAATCTTGCCAGCATCACCAACATAAGGACGTATCAAAGGTAACTTATTTAAATCTAAATCATTACCTTGAAGCACAACTTGCTGACAAGCGGGGAAAAAGTCTCGTCCTGGTTTCGCCTTCACCACATCAAACAATACTTTCCCAAAATCTATCGCCTGGGAAATCTTCTTCGGTGGTTTTGGCTGTTGCAGCATACTTAATTTTTTCCCCAGGGTTTCCAACTCCTCTGGATGCTGCATATTCATCGCCCAGCAAATCCTTTCCACAGTTCCCATCAAATTCACCGCCACCGGAAAGGAAGCGCCTTTGACGTTTTCAAACAACAACCCTGGGCCACCTTTTTGCAGCATCCGGTTGGAAATCTCAGCAATTTCCAATTCTGGGTCAACTAAAGCTGAAATGCGCCGTAATTGTCCCTTTTCTTCCAAAATTTTAATGAATCCCCGCAAGTCTCTCGCCATTGTTCTAATAAAGCTGATTATTTAAGAAGTGTGAAGCGCTTTCTTATATTATGAGGTATTGGGGATTGGGCACGAAGCACTTCGAGCCTGTCCTGAGCGTAGTTGAAGGGCGAAGCCGTAAAGCCTGCGGCATAGCTACGCTTAGGGCGCAGCCTCTCCAAGAGTTGTATTGGCATTGGGAAAGGACAAGGAAGAATGCGTTCAATAATTTTTTCTTGTCTCCTTGTCCTTCACTCCGTCATCTACCCATTTGAAAAATTGTTGGTTTTAATTGGAAATTAACCTATTTAGTCACTTTTCTTAACTGTCTTTTCCAAAGTATTTAGTTATTGTATCTAGGGATACGCATTTATTTTTTATAAATAAGCGCTAACCTAATCAAACATGGCCAGAATATACTATACCTTCCTGGCAGGCGGTTTTGTTATATGACCCCTGCTAGGTTTATTTATTACAAGCTTGTACTGTGCTTTATTTTGGGATTTTTCTGAATTTTTGTGAGTTTGCGTTAGTGTAGTCCAACCCAAGCATCGCCAACAGCATAAATTTTTGATCCTGACAAGGGGACTTTTAAAACATCCTCTGAAAATATGGGTATCTGAAACATAGCTGAAAATTGCTATTTATCCGAATTCACAAATTTTCTAGAATTTTAAAATATCTAATGATTCTTCTATTTCTAAATCTAATATTCTTTCTCGTGTATCTTTGAGTGCTTCTAGCTTACCTTCTTTACGATAGATATCTGATGCTTTCTGAAAATCTTCAATTGCTCCCTGTTTATCTGCTATTTCTAAACGAATATTGCCACGATTGTAATAAGCATCGGCATAATTATAATTAATTTGTATTGCTTGAGTATAATCTTCAATCGCTCTCTCAAAATCCCCTAAGTCAGAATGAGCATTACCACGGTTATAATAGGCATCGGCATAATTAGGATTAATCTGTATTGCCTGAGTATAATCTTCAATTGCTCCTTCAAAATCTCCTAAATCAGAACGAGCATTACCACGCTTTTTATAAGCTATGGCATCTTTTGGATTAATCTTGATTGCTTGAGGAAATCCCGGCTGAGAACCTAATAAATAACGAGCAATACCACGGTTTTTATAAGCATCAGCATAATGGGGATTAATTTTAATTGCCTGGGTATAATCCTCAATTGCTCCTTGATTATCTCCTATATGAGAACGAGCTTCAGCCCGGTTTTTATAAGCTACGGCAACATTAGGATTAATTCTAATAGCCTGAGTGTAATCATTGATTGCTTCTTCTAATCGACCTAGTTGAGACAGAGCTAAACCTCGTTTGTTGTAAGATTTAGCATCCTGAATATTCATCTGGATTGCCTGAGAATAATCTGCGATCGCAGCTTCATAATCACCTATTTGATAGTGAGTCAAACCTCGTTTATAATATAAATCAATATCGCTAGATGTAACTTTTAACGCTTTACTATAGTTAATGATCGCATTTGTATATTCTCCTTTTTCAAAATATTCATCCCCTAATTTTGCATAAAGTGTATTTAAATCTTCATTATTATTATATTCAGGTTGAAAAAAAGATTTGAGTAACTGATTATTGGTTGGCTTAGATAAAATTTCTTGCTTCGGAAGATATTTGTAAATTGATGGTTGTTGTCTAGAAGAATTATTTAGAGAAGATTGTAACTGTTCTAGATAGCACCATAAACCTCCACCATACAACAACTGGTCTATCCCAAAAGAAATTTTACCAGTCTTTAACTTAATCATCCGGGTTGGGAGAAAACCAGCCAAAAAAAGATGATACTGAGATTGTGCTTCACTTACATCTTCTTGAATCAAAATGCAAACTACAACTGCATTTTTTTCAACTTCTTCAGAACTGATTGACCATCTAACTCTATCAATATTACCGTGACGAGATTTAACCTCGATACCAATAGAGGGGTCAGAAGTCAAGGTAAAATCTATATTGCCATCGCCGCCGAATCGCTTTTCATAATCGACTTCGGTAATAAAATCTGCTAAACGTTCCTTGACAACTTCCTCACCCAACTTCCCTTTAAGATAGCTAATAAACACGTCACGGACTGGCGAAACACGCTTATATTTTTCAGCCATCAACCAGCAAAATTCCCGTAGTGCCTTTAATCTGTCTCCAGAGATTATAGTTAACTCGCTATATTGACCTTCGGTTTCACAATGAAGCAGACAACCAGATGTTAACCTTTTAATAAAATCAGACTGTAGCGATCGCAGTAGTGTAATCCAGTCCATTTATATTTCTGCGAATCTTTTGATGAGATTATTCTATTAAAATATCCAGTCGCCGTAAACCTTTTAATTAGCTTTGCAAAATTTATATCAGTTTAGGTGCGGCCATGTCTGATTATGCCAAAGTTTTGACTGCTAGGGAAGAGTGTAAGAGTGCGTAGGCGTAGCCCGTCGTAGACATCGCTGGGAGGATAGCCAAAAACGCTTATCGGGTCATTGAATCTCAACTCGTCCAAAATGCCGATTTGCGTAGGCGTAGCCCAACCTAGGCATCGCTTATATGATTTACCATGCGGGTTCGGCAGTTGCTTTCCAACGCAAGGCGACAGCAATGCCTGCCTCACCATTTTTCCTCCACCCACTTCAACTTCAAAGCATTACTGACCAATGGATAGCTATGAAAATTTGTTAAAAGTTATGAACTTTAAATCAAAATTATTTAATAAATAAATCATAATATTCAGTAATTTATAATTAACAATGTGCTTGGATATAAGCAAATATTAGGAATTTTTATATATGAATTACGATGCTTTCATTGTTCCACCAGGTTCAAAAATTTCTCTGAAAAAAAACTATGACCCAGCTTATAAAGCTGATTTTAATGAAAAAGCTGATGCTGTAATTAAATTACAGGCAGATATTGAGCGATTAGCGAATTACCAAAATATTCTCTATGCTCAGAACACCTACGCCTTGCTGATTATTTTTCAGGCAATGGATGCTGCTGGTAAAGATAGCACAATTAAACACGTGACCTCTGGGGTGAATCCGCAAGGATTTCAGGTGTTTAGTTTTAAGGGCCCCAGTGCAGAAGAATTAGACCATGACTACCTGTGGCGAACAATGAAGGCTTTGCCAGAAAGGGGTCGAATTGGGATATTCAACCGCTCATATTATGAAGAAGCGCTAGTAGTTCGTGTCCATCCAGAAATGTTAAGAAAGCAACAACTTCCTCATTTCCCTAATGGAAATAAGATATGGAAGCAACGCTTTGAAGAAATTAATAATTTTGAAAAATATTTAGTAGACAATGGTGTGATCGTTCTGAAGTTCTTTCTTAATGTTTCTAAATCAGAGCAGAAAAAACGCTTTTTAGAACGGATTGAATATCCTGAAAAAAATTGGAAGTTTTCAGATAGCGATGTCAAAGAAAGAGCTTTTTGGGATGATTATATGAATGCTTATGAAGAGGTTTTTAATAACACTAGTACAAAATCGGCCCCTTGGTATATTATTCCTGCTGATCGCAAATGGTTTACACGTCTGGTAGTCGCCAATATTATCTGCACAAAACTAGAAGAACTCAATCTGCAATACCCCATAGTTAGTGACGAACATAGGCAGCAACTTTTGGAGGCAAAACGCATTTTAGAGCAAGAAGATGAGCAAACAAGCTTAACAGACAAAGGCAAAAAATTAGTTTAAATATACTGTACAATTTATATAAAGAAAAGATGAGCAGTCGTAAATTTATTAATGCTCCCTGTAAATAATAAGTTTGGTTGGTACTTACAGCTGAAAAATCATGATTCAGATGGCAGAAGATGCCAAGAATAATCCACCCCACTTTACTAATGCTGCCTTTGATATTGTGGCGATCGCAGCCTCGGCAGGTGGTCTGACTGCTCAAATTAAAGTGCTATCGACTCTACCCTCAGAATTCCCAGCCGCGATCGTCATTGTGCAACATATTTCTCCTGAACATCCGTCATTCATGGCAGAAATTCTCAGTCGGCGCACGCATATTACCGTCAAGCAGGCACAGGAAGGAGATTATCTCACCCCAGGAACGGCTTACATTGCTCCACCCAATCGTCACTTGTTGGTTAACGATGACGGCACACTTTCCTTATCACAGTCGAAATTAGTACATTTTTTACGTCCTTCGGCAGACTTATTATTTGAATCGGTTGCAGCCACTTACAAAGAAAGAGCGATCGCCATTGTCCTTACTGGAACGGGTAGCGACGGCGCAATGGGAGTAGAAGCAATCAAAAAAATGGGTGGTACTGTCATTGTCCAAGACGTAAAGACCGCCGAATTTTCCGGGATGCCCTCAGCTGCGGTTCAAACTGGCAACGTAGATTTTATTCTCCCCCTAGATGAAATCTCCAGGGCTCTGGTGACTTTAGTCATGGGAGAATGTAACTAAGCTAAGAATTAGGGGGCAGAGGAAATATATTTTGGAATAAAAATGAGTCTTTGATACTCATTAATGAAGCTTAGAACTCCTTTAATAAGTAAGTTCGCGTAAATAATTGTCGTTGGGATAAGGCAATAGGCAATCTTGCTACAGGTATAAGGGTTTTAGCCTAGTTGATTTTTCTTTACATAGTTTGATTTTATTGTGCCAACTTACTTAAGCCTTTGATACTCGTAGACAAGTATAAAAACTTTACTCTTATGCCCCCTATCCCCTACGCTATACCTTATGACTTCCGCAGACAGAGATCCCAAATTTGAAAATCTACTGATTTATCTCAGACAAAGCCGGGGATTTGATTTTACAGGCTATAAACGCTCGACTTTGATGCGCCGAGTCCGCAAGCGGATGCAGTCATTGAACATAGAAAACTTTGAAGAGTATTTAGACTACCTAGAAGTTTATCCAGAAGAATTCAATTATCTTTTTAACACTATCTTAATTAACGTCACCGCTTTTTTTCGAGATTCATCAGCTTGGGAATACCTAGCAGAGGAAATACTGCCTAATCTGATTAGGAATAAAAATACTTCTGACCAAATCCGCATCTGGAGTGCTGGCTGTGCTTCTGGGGAAGAAGCTTACACTTTAGCAATGTTGATGGCTGAAAGATTGGGAGCAGAGGAATTTCGCCAACGGGTGAAAATCTATGCCACAGATGTAGATGAAGAAGCTCTCAACCAAGCTCGTCAAGCTACGTATTCAGCAAAAGATGTCCAGGCGGTATCTGATGAACTGCGGCAGAAATACTTTGAGATTGTCGGTAATCGCTATGTCTTCCGTCAAGACCTACGACGCTCAGTGATTTTTGGCCGTCACGATCTGCTTCAAGATGCGCCCATTTCGCGCTTAGATTTGCTAGTTAGTCGCAATACATTAATGTACTTTAATTCTGAGACTCAAGGGCGAATTCTGGCGCGGTTTCATTTTGCACTTAATGATACTGGTTATCTATTTTTGGGGAAAGCAGAGATGCTATTGATGCATTCTAGTCTCTTTACCCCAATAGACTTAAAAAACCGGATATTTAGTAAGGTATCGTCGGTTAATATACGCGATCGCCTCCTAGTTATGGCAAATTCAGTAGATGACGAATCTAGCAGCCGTGTGTCTCGACATTTACGGCTGCGAGACATGGGTTTCGACACATCACCAATTGCCCAAGTAGTCATTGATATCAATGGCTCTCTAGTAATGCTGAATGAGCAGGCACGGACTTTGTTTGCCCTTTCCCCCAAAGATTTAGCTCGTCCTTTCCAGGATCTAGAACTTTCCTATCGACCGATTGAATTGCGATCGCTAATTGAACGGGCTTATGCCGAACGCCGCCCTGTCAGCCTGACAAATGTAGAGCGCTATTTGTCTAACACAGAAACCCAATATCTAGATGTGCGAATTACACCTTTGCAAGAAACAGACACCAGTTTTTTAGGTGTTAGCATCTCCTTTCTTGATGTCACCCGTTATATTAAACTCCAAGATGCTCTGCAACGCTCCCAACAGGAATTAGAAACTACTAATGAAGAACTCCAATCTACCAATGAAGAATTAGAAACTACTAACGAAGAACTCCAATCTACCAATGAAGAATTAGAAACTACCAACGAAGAACTCCAATCCACCAATGAAGAATTGGAGACGATGAATGAAGAACTCCAATCGACTAATGAAGAATTACAGACAATTAATAACGAACTGAGTGAACGCACCACAGAACTTAATCACACAAATATTTTTTTGATATCTATTCTCAGAAGTCTCCAAACTGGAATAGTGGTAATTGACGGCAGCTTTAATATCTCAATTTGGAATTACATGTTAGAGGATTTATGGGGGCTGCGAACTGATGAAGTTCTAGGAAAGTCTATCTTCAGCCTAGATATTGGTTTACCCGTCGAGCAGTTGCGATCGCCCATCCGCGATTGCCTATCTGGTAAAAAACAATTTCAAGAAATGATGCTTGAGGCTACTAATCGTCGAGGTAGGCAAATAAAATGTTACCTGGCAATCACGCCGTTACTTGGGATGGATATACAGGGAGCAGTTTTAATGATGGCAGATGTAGAGAGAGTCCATAGTATGATTTCTAGTCAAGATATGGAGGAACGGCGGCAGCAGGAATAATTTACAGCAGTTTTCCTTTGCAATAAGTACAAAGAAAGCTACAAATTTTGATGTAGTTCTTGCTGGAGTTAGAAACTCTTTATTTATGATTTTGAGCCTTGAATTTTGTACCTAATTTACTAGTCACACTGAAAAAATATAGAGACTTAGTACTATGGCAATCTCAGCATTTAGATTCAATTTTTTGGCTCAACCAATCGCAAAAACTAGCATGATAGAGACTATAATAGATTGCTGTTGCTCTTGATTCTAAATGTAAAAATTCTCGCCACTTGTCTAAAATTACCTTGATTTCATATTCATCTGTATCTAATCTTTCTGCGATCGTTTCTATTGAAGTTGATTGCTCTTGAACTAAGATATTTAACACCTGTAAACCTATTGTTTGCTGTTTACTGGTTACTAAGTTTATCTTTTCTAAATGATTTTGATAATAAATTTGTAAGTTTTCGGGATAGATATCCTCATTAATAGCTGCTAAGATTTCCCTAACATACATAAAGTTAGTCTCCTCATCATCAAAACCTTTTTCTGTCAAGTTTAGCGAAATATTTTTTGTATTCTTATATTCGCTAAATCTACGTTCAAAAAGAGATGATTTATTTAAATAATTTTTAATATATTCTTGGATATCAGCGCGATTTTTTTCTTGGTAATTTGATAAATCTAAACATTGGGCTGGAGTTTCGATTAATAAGCCTGATTTATCTGTCAGAAACGGACGACGAGTAAGGATAAAATAAACTTTTTCTGGCAGATAACGTGGTAAATAGAATATATTGGAGCCACGTGGTTGATTGTTGATATCAATCCTATCACAGCCATCAATTGTAATAATTAACCGTTGATCGGGATGCAATTTATCGCTGATTTGTTGTAGTAATAATGATAAAAATCCACTGCCTTCTGTGGTAAAATCAGGAAATTTAGCTATAATATTTGCGCTACCTTTATTTTTGGCAATTTCTATTAATTGAGTGCCAATGTTTGTAAAAAATTCCTCAACGTGATTTTTACCTGCAATTTCCACATTGTAATAGACAACGCCAGAGTTTTGGCTGACATAATGGGCAATAATGGCACTTTTACCAATACCAGGATCGCCGATAATAGTAAAGTAACCACGGTCATATTGATTGATAAAATTTTTAATAGCAGAAAACACAAATTCACGACCGACAAAATTATAATTCTTGGCGTTGATAAATTGCTCAAATTCGGCAGTATATTTAGGGATATTATTCATTTTTTAAACCCCTTCCAAATGCAGAAAATGAACTCGGCCTGAATGTTCCCCGATGAGAAATGTTAATCCATCTGGAGAAACTGTACAGCAATATATAGAACTTTCACCGGTAAAAGTAGAGATTACCTTTCCTGTCTCTAAATCCCATAGTTTCAGGGTGGTGTCAGTAGAACTAGAAACGGCTTTTTTTCCATCTGGAGTTATGGCTACTGCTGTTACCGAGTCTTTATGACCGCTTAGGGTAGAGATTGTCTTTCCCGTCTCCAAATCCCATAATTTCAGGGTGGTGTCAGCAGAACCAGAAACGGCTTTTTTTCCATCTGGAGTTATGGCTACTGCATTTACCGAGTCAGTATGACCTTTGAGGGTAGAGATTGCTTTTCCTGTCTCCAAATCCCACAGTTTTAGGTTGGTGTCACTTGAAGCAGAAACGGCTTTTTGACCATCTGGGGTAATGGCTACTGCATTTATCGAGTCTTTATGACCTGTAAGTGTAGAGATTTGCCATCCCGTCTTCAAATTCCACAGTTTCAGGTTATTAGAAACAGAAACAGCTTTTTTTCCATCTGGGGTGATGGCTACTGCATTAACTAAACCTCTATGACCTCTCAGGGTAAAGGTTTCTCTTCTTGTCTCCACATTCCATAGTTTCAGAGTCCAAAGCTTTAGAGTCCACAGTTTCAGGGTGTTGTCACTAGAAGCAGAAATTGCTGTTTGACCATCTGGGGTAATGGCTATTGAATTTATTGAGTTGTTATGCCCTCTCAGGGTAGAGATTTCCTTTCCCGTCTTCAAACTCCACAATTTCAGGTTATTAGAAACAGAAATGATTGTTTGACCATCTGGGGTAATAGCTACTGCATTTACTGAATTGTTATGACCTCTCAGGGTAAACATTTCCCTTCCCGTCCGCAAATTCCATACTTTCAGGGTGTTGTCACTAGAAGCCGAAACTACTTTTTGACCATCTGGAGTAATGGCTACTGCATTTACCAAATCGTTATGACCAGTCAGGGTAGAGATTTCCCTTCCCGTCTGCAAATTCCATAGTTTCAGGGTGTTGTCACTAGAAGCCGAAACTGCTGTTTGACCATCTGGAGTAATGACTACTGCATTTACCGATTCCTTATGACCTTTGAGGGTAGAGATTTCCCTTTTAGTCTCCAAATCCCACAGTTTCAACTGTTTCAGGTAACTACTTAAAGAAGAAAAATCCCTACCAGTCTGCAAATTCCACAGTTTCAGGGTGTAGTCACTAGAAGCAGAAACGGCTGTTTGACCATCTGGTGCGATCGCTACTGCATTTACCAAGTTTTTATGACCTCTGAGGGTAGAGATTTCCCTTCCCGTCTCCAAATCCCATAGTTTTAGAGTCCACAGTTCCACGCTATTAGAAACAGAAACGGCTGTTTTACCATCTGGGGCGATCGCTACTGCATTTACCGAGTCTTTATGACCGCTTAGGGTAAAGATTTCCTTTCCCGTCTGTAAATCCCATACTTTTAGGGTGTTGTCAGCGGAAGCAGAAACGGCTGTTTGACCATTTGAGGTTATGGCTACTGCATTTACTGAGGCTTGATGACCGCTTAGGGTAAAGATTTCCTTTCCCGTCTGTAAATCCCATACTTTTAGGGTGTTGTCATCGGAAGCAGAAACAGCTGTTTGACCATCTGAGGTTATGGCTACTGCATTTACCGAAGCTTTATGACCAGTCAGGGTACGTAGTAAGTTTCCTCCTGGAGTAGTTAAGGTGGCTGTGATGGGGTAAAAGCGAGGATTTTCACTTTTACTTTGGACTGCATCTGCCAATATTTTCTGAATTTCTGGTTCAGGAAAACTTTGTAATCTACCCCATAATTGCCCTATTAATTGATTTGGGTCTTGATTTAAAACATGGGCTGATAACTGTAGGGTACGTTCAATTAATTTCAGGATTTTGACTTGCCCATAATCTATTCTTTCGTCTTCCTCTAAGCCATCTAATATTTCTGGATCATCAATCAAATAATAATCTCTAATTAGGGTTTCTATTCCAAATTGATGATATTGAATTTTTAGAGAAATAAAATCAAAATCAGTGAGGGTTTGATAATATTTTTTTGAGTTGCCTACTTTTAATTGTTGCTCAGGAAATTGACCCAAAAACAAATTTTTAAATTCTGCCGATTTTGAAGCTAATTTAGTGGCAATTTCTCCCATATTATGCCATCTCCTTCAGCATATAATTAGCCATACTCTTATTAACTTCTCTAAACAGCTTTCGACCTTTACCTAGTTTGTCTTGAGCTTTCAGAAATTCCAGAAAACTGCGATGATAAATACTATAGTAAGTTTTTTGTTCATCTACATTTACTTTCGGTGTTACATATTCAACCCAATCATTTAACACCGATTTCACTTCATATTCTTCCTCATCAAGAATTTCTGCAATCATGTTTATGGATATTGGTTCACCTCTTTCTACCAATATATAAAGTATTTTTACCTTTTTTTCATTGGATTCTTTATCCATCCCCATACGATTCCAATGAGTTGTATAATAGTCTTGAAGTCCTTGTGGTAATCCTTTTAAATTTAAATCATTGTATTTACCTTCAGAGATTCCAGGTAAGAGATAGCGTAAATATATAAAATTATTTTCACTCTTAACAGCTATTTCTTGAGTGAAACTATCTTCAGAAATATGGCGTTCATTAATCCAATTTTTCAGGTATGAATCATTATTCAGATATAATTGAATATACTCTTTAACATCTTCCTGACTCAAAGCTGTATAATCACCTTTTGTTAAATCTAATTCATATACAGGAGTATCTGGAGACAAACTTAAACGTTTTGTCTCTTGATTATAAAGTCTTCTAGTCAGTAAGAAATAGACTCCATCAGGAAGACTTTGTGGTAAATCTAAAAGATTACCATTCCCTTCTTGTTCTACTTCATCTAGTGCATCCACAACAATTACAAGTTTTTGTCCTTTTAGTTCTTCACTAGCTTTTTGCAGTAAAGTCCTTAAATCAGCATTGTCTGCATTGTGGAGAGAATAACGCTTAATTAATTGTTGACGAATACTAGCTAGAAATTTCTCTGGTTTGTTACGTCCTTCTGCGAAAACATTAAAATAACAAGGGAATTTATAAGCTAAAACATATTTAGCAGCAATGGCACTTTTACCCATCCCTGCATCCCCAACTATACTAAAATAACCTTTTGCTTGAGTTGTAAAAAAATTTTGAATAGCCTTAAAAACAAAATCACGTCCGCAAAATAAGCGAGTTTTTTCAAAGATTAATGCTTTGAATTCTTTGGAATAAACATCTAAATTCCAATCTGGGTAAGGCTGATATTTTGAGGCTTTTGTTTGTTTGGCAACTGCAATAAAAGCTTCACCAAATTCTTCTATTTCAGCTAAAAAGTTTATTTTAGCATTGATTAACTGTGTTTTAAATTTGCTGTTTTGATTAAGAAGCTTTTTTATATTTTCGACGAACTTAAAAGGAGCATTAGAACTGTAAGCATCCCAAAAATAACCTTTAATTTCTTTTTCTCTAAACAGGTTTAAAATTGCTTCAGGCTTAAATACACCATATCGGATCAAAGCGTAAACATAAACAGTATCAATATCATCAGAAATTTGGGTAGGATTGAGTTTTAATTCCTGCAAAATATTAATAACAGCTTCGTTTTTTTGAGCTTGTTTAATGATTAGTTGACTAGCTTGAGGAGCATATTTACTAATTACTGAAGTAATGGCAGCAAATTCTATCATTTTTATTACCGAAAATTTACTATTTTGGTGATAAGTAATATTACAAATATTACACAGTAAGTAATACTGCGTAATATTAATCACGCATCTGCCAAAATTTGCTTGTGCTGCTACAGCTATAGCTTCTGTGGGCAAAGCCTAAGCACAAGATTGTAATTGTGATGCTGATATCAAACGTTATTTTTAACACATATTGTTTAGGGACGTACAGCTAGCTGTGCGCCCCTACTATAAACAAATTGCCCCATCCACGATTAAAATCAATTTGCTAAGGTACTCAGCTAAATTAAAATTCTGGAGTTTTGTGACTCTGTGCTTACTCAGTTACCGACTATCAACGTCCTAAAACAGCCCACTAGCTCTGCTTGGGTTGAACACGCGATCGCTAACCTAGACATCATCTTACTCGACCACTCTCACTGTGAACGCAAAGCAGCAGGTGTGGCTTTGAATATGATGTTTCGCTACCCTTCCAATACTAAAATGGTGCGGGAACTAACTGCGATCGCCCGTGAAGAACTAGAACACTTTGAGCTAGTTAACCAATGGTTAGAACGCCGGAATATTCCCTTAGCTCCCTTACCACCGCCTCCCTACGGCGCAGGTTTAAAGGCTCAAGTCCGCCCCAAAGAACCTGAGCGATTTCTGGATTCCTTACTAGTCACTGGTTTAATTGAAGCTCGTTCTCACGAACGTCTGGGACTATTAGCTGCTCACTGTCCAGAGCCAGAGTTAGCAAAATTTTATCGTGGCCTAATGGCATCCGAAGCGCGTCACTACGGTATATATTGGGTTTTAGCTGCTACTTATTTCGACAGAGAAATTGTCATGCAACGGCTTGATGAATTAGCAATTGTCGAAAGCGAGTTGCTGGCGACTTTGCACCCAGAACCTAGAATTCACAGTTAGTAGACTAAGGCAACAGATATGAAGCTTCAGCTAACACACCTGAGACTACTTGTCTCCAACTACAAAGATTCTTTTCTGTTCTACCGGGATCTGCTGAAATTTGATGTCGATTGGGGCGATGAAGATAGCGGATATGCTGAGTTTAATACCGGATATCTGAAGATGGGTTTGTTCAAAAAAGAATTAATGGCCGAAGTTGTCCCAAGAATCGAACAGCCTTCTTATGTTGTTAATCGAGATAAAGTTGTCTTAATTTTCGCAGTTGATAACGTGGATGAGGTCTATGAGTTAGTAAAGCATCAGAATGCGATCGTTGTGACAGAACCGCAAGATCGCCCAGACTGGGGAATTCGCACCGCTCATTTTCGCGATCCTGATGGCAATCTCATCGAAATTTACAGCAATCTAGGAATTGTCAGTTAAAAATTGGCTGTCAAAAACTATCCCATATCTAAACTGCAAATTTAGCTCTAACAGTAAACGTATTGCACTATAAATAGGGGACATATTCTCAATCCGTCCCCTACAAGTTTTAGGTATTTCTAGCCTTTCAAATTCCTTGATCGTTAAAGTTAGAATAATATTTAATTACAGTTCTAATCATGCTAGCTTCGACTATTCAGGTTCACTGTCTATATAGATGCTGGCTTTGTTTTGAGGACTCTATTTATAAACTTCATATAGGAATCCACTTTGATTTTTGTTCGCGCAGTTTGGAGGCACCTCTCCTGTTGAACCAGTACCTCTAGTTGAAATGGGACGGTTTAATCATGAGGCTGTAGCTGTAGATCCTAAAACTGGAATTGTTTATCAGACTGAAGATAGTGGAAGTAGCCTCTTCTATCGTTTTATCCCGAAACAGTATGGCAATTTAAAGGCAGGAGGCACTCTCCAAGCTTTGAGGATTAAGGATAAACCAGAGGTTAACACCACTACTGGTTTCGTAGTTGGACATAAATGGGATGTAGATTGGGTAACTATTCCTGAGCCAAACCCTACTACTGTAGATAATCTCAGAGTCCAAGGTCGTAGCTTAGGTGCAGCCCGGTTTAACCGTGGGGAAGGCATTTGGTACGATGACAACAAAGGCAAGAAAGACAAAAACGGCAAGGATGACAAGAAGAGCAAAGGTGAATTTTACTTCACTGCTACAAGTGGCGGACCTGTAGGGGGTGGTCAGGTATGGCGCTACATTCCCGGTGAAGAGACAATTGAACTGTTTGTCGAGTCTCAATCTAAAGATGAACTCGATATGCCCGATAACCTAGTTGTTGCACCTTTTGGCGATCTTATCCTCTGTGAGGACGGAAGCGGTGACAATTTCTTGATAGGTATTACTCCCAGTGGTGAAATCTACAAATTTGCACGTAACGCCCTCCAAACTGGTGAGTTTGCTGGAGCCTGCTTCTCACCCGATGGTGATACTTTGTTCGTTAACATTCAAAGCCCTGGTATTACTTTAGCTATCTGGGGCCCTTGGACAGGTTATAGAGACTGATATCAAGTCGTAAAATCAATGTCAGCGCTCGCTACTATATCGCTGAATTATCCTTGGTAAAAAGACAAGGGGAGGGGAAGATAATTCCCCTCTCCTTGTTCCTTTATTGACATCTTGAGAGTACCGCCTGAAAATGACCATGCAAGAATTGCTATTTGCTGGGTAAATTGGGATATAGAACCAGAAAATTTTCTGTGTAAACTTGACCAGCAAATGGTAATGAAAAACTATTATCAAGATTTTATAATTCGTGATTGGGTCGCAAGCGATCGCACCAGAGCCGCCGAAGTCATTAGTTATGTATTATCAGAATACGGTCTGGGTTGGGAACCCAACGGCGCTGACCGAGATGTATTGCGAGTAGAGGAATATTATTTAGCTACTGGGGGAGAGTTTTGGGTAATTGAACACCAAAGCCAGTTAGTAGGAACTGGGGCATACTACCCCATACACCGAGGTCAAAAAGCTGTAGAAATCCGCAAAATGTATCTTTTGCCCAGCATTAGGGGTTTGGGATTAGGGAAATATTTGTTACAACAGCTAGAAGCAGCGATCGCAGAGCGTGGTTTTGGGCAAATTTGGATTGAAACCGCCAGTGTTTTGGTGGAGGCAGTCAAGCTGTATGAAAGCAACGGCTACACTCCATCAACGGGAGTAGAAACAACACGCTGCGATCGCGTGTATTTTAAGTCATTAGTCATTGGTTATTAGTCATTGGTCATTGGTCATTAGCTAAGAACAAAGGACAAGTGACAAAGGACAAGTGACTAATGCCAAAGGACAATTCTAAATGCACACTTGGATTAAAAATCTCACAGGCTTACTTAATCTTTTTCTCCAATCTCATTGTCCACTATGCCAACGCGCAACTTCCCAAGAATTTTGTCACAACTGCACCAGACAACTTCAAAAATGTCAACGTAAAGACCCAATGTCTCTATGGAAAGGGCCAATACCAGTGTTTGGCTGGGGGGAGTATGGTGGCCCAGTGAAACGAGCGATCGCTGTGATGAAATACGAAAATCAACCCCAAATAGCTCGCTCTTTGGGTCAATGGTTAGGAGAAGCATGGTTGTTAAATTCGCCTAAGCGAGATAGCCAGCCTGTGGTGGTTCCCATTCCACTGCACCCTAGCAAACAAAAGCAACGTAAATACAATCAAGCTGCACTAATAGCACAAAGCTTCTGTGAAATAACTGGATTAAAATTGAAACTAAACGGTTTAGCCAGAGTCCGAGAAACTGAAGCGCAATTTGGTTTATCGGTATCTAAGCGAGAAAAAAACTTGGCTCAAGCTTTTGCTGTCGGACAAGAATTTCGCGATCGCCCCCCAAATGTTCCTGTGCTGTTAGTGGACGACATTTATACCACTGGTGCTACTGCCAGGTCTGCTGTGCAAACTCTTCGTCAGTATGGAATAGTGGTCTTAGGATTAGTAGCAGTAGCCACTGCCGTTAAAGACGGATAAATTCCAAAATTAATGAGCTAAATTGAACAGATAAGCGCATAAATCGACCGAATTACTCTATTTTTGTGGAAAAATTTCTTGAAATGTATGAATAAAGTTTTTGCGGCGGGTTTAAAACAACTCATAATTATTCCTGCCACATTGCTGGCAATAGGTGTAAGTACAAGCGCAGCTTTTGCTCAAAATAAGTTGTATAGTCCAATTCCTTTATCTAACAGTACTGAACTTTCCGATAGCCTCTCAGATAAAGACATTCCCACAGGTCAAGGTGGGTTTGCTCGTGATTACACTGTGAAGTTACAAAAGGGCGATAATTTAGCAGTTGACCTGTCATCTGAGAATTTTGACAGCATTATCACACTGCTAGCACCTGATGGATCGACTCTGGCAGAAAATGATGATGGCCCCGATGGTAGTAGCAATTCCCTACTATTTACTCGCATCATAGAGACAGGGAATTATGTGATTCGTGTCCGATCTTTTGGAGAAACAGGGGTTGGGACTTTTAAACTCAAGGTGACAAAGCTGCAACCGATTAAATGAAGTAGTCATTGGTCATTTGTCATTGGGGATGGGGCATTGGGCATGAAACATTGATCAATAATTAATAGTTATTCTTCCCCTACTCCCCACTCCCCCATTGATTAAAAAACGGTCAATACGCACAGAAATAAGGCTTCAGTCCACTCGACGACTGCGCCGTAGGTGTCTCCGGTGTGTCCGCCTAATTTGTGGTTGAACCATGCACCAGTTAAAGTGGCGATCGCACTTCCAGCAATTATCATTGTCAGTGCCAGAAATAATTGCTGTTTATCTATCAGCACAAGTAAACCACTCAAACCCAAGAGCAAAAACAATCCTGGTAACAAATCTTTGTAAGAACGAATGGCTTGTTTGTGAAATGCACCTTTGCCAGTTGGTTTTAAATAAGGATATCGTGCGATCGCTACCTGTTGTCCCCAACGTCCCCAGCCACAAGCCGCCATCAGTAACAAACAACGGTTTTCTGGCATATCTGTTAAGGCTGTTATTTTGAGTAGGACCAAGGCGATCGCAGTCATTGCTCCAAATGCACCTGTAGCACTATCTGCCATCACCTCCAGCCGCCGATTTGGGTCGCCCACTGCTAAACCATCGGCAGTATCCATTGCCCCATCTAAGTGCAGTCCTCCAGTTATGCCAATCCAAATGCTTACTACCAAAGCACTACGAGTTAACACTGGCATCCCAAGATAATCGATCCCCGTATCCAGTAACCCTAAAATTCCCCCAATTATCAACCCTACATGCGAAGCAAGACGTGCCACTCCCTGAAAATCTAATCCGTTCAAATACGGCAACGGAATACTTGTGTAAAATATAATACTAGCTGCCAGCTTTAACAGCAGCTTTTTCCACCACTGTTGCTGTTTCGTCATCGTAGTTACATTAATATTTGGCTAATTGCTGGATAATCATCATAATTTGACTACAATTGAACATCAGTACACTTTAAAGCTTTAGATAAGATTTACTTCTGTTAGACATTATCACTGAAAATTTTGTTATGCTGGTCTAAGTAGTATATAAAAAATTTTGAGTAGTTTTTTATACACAAATCTAATGATTCAGGAAATTAAAATTCCATCAGGAATCAAAATTTGTGTTTTGTATTCGTTAACTAAAAACTTCCTCCAAATTGTTAGACGATTGCCTCACAAAATTGATATTTTTTTAAATGTAGGGAGTAAACAAGCTATTCAATTATGACTGTTTAGCTCTGTTGTTGCTCTCCTTAGCTCAATCGCTATTTTCCTATGAGTCACCATCTACCCGACACCAGGATACCAGCTCCGTGCATTATTAACACGGGCATCATTGTGAATAAGCTCGACATCCGGCGATTGCTGGCAGATTTAGGTCGAGTCCACTACATCTACACCCAAGAAGATAAGGTACTGAGCGAGGGTGAAGGGGATGTGATGGAAGTTTTTGCTAATCCACAAAGGTCTACCTTAGTGGCTAATCATGCGCTATATTTGAATGTTTGTAGTTTTGATTACTTGGAACTCAAACAGTCATCGCAACAAGAAACTTACTTCGATTTGATGCAAGAAGGAGTGTGTCTGCGGTTGATTCCCCGCTCAACCCCCATACAAGAGCGACGAGAGCGAACCTTCAATGTCAGCGCCATAGAAGCGATGATGGAGCAAGTCCTCTCAGCCAGATGGGATGCAGAAATTGACGATGACTGTTCTGATTCTTTTTAAAATAGCGACTACTATACCAATTTGATGTAAGTAAGGCTGCGCTTTATTTATGTAGGGGCAATTCATGAATTGCCCCTACATCGTATAGTTTTGCATAAGTCTTAATAGGCGCATCTTCAAAAATCTAAAATGGCATGAGTGCGAATTTTTCCTTTGAATGTCTTGCTTGCTGTAGTCAGACAAAAGCTAGAGCTGGAGTGTTTTTCACTCCTCACGGGGTTGTAGAAACCCCCAGATTTATGCCAGTGGGTACACTGGCAAATGTCAAAACTATCACCCCAGCCCAGCTACGAGATACTGGGGCGCAAATGATTTTATCCAATACTTATCATCTTCACCTACAACCAGGTGAAGCGATCGTGGCTGGGGGTGGAGGATTACACAAGTTTATGGGTTGGAACGGCCCAATGCTCACAGATTCTGGTGGGTTTCAGGTGTTCAGTTTAAGTGAGATGCGAAAAATTACTGAAGAAGGTGTAACTTTCCGCTCACCACATGATGGACGAATCATTAACTTGACACCAGAACGCTCTATTGAGATTCAAAATACTTTAGGGGCAGATGTGATCATGGCCTTTGATGAGTGTCCGCCTTACCCAGCGACTCGCCAAGAGGTGGAAACTGCTACTGAACGGACTTATCGCTGGTTAGAACGCTGCATAACGGCTCATCAACGTAGTGAGCAGGCTTTGTTTGGGATTGTGCAAGGGGGCGTGTATTTGGATTTGCGTTGCCGTGCGGCGGAAACTTTGGCTAAGTTAGATTTGCCTGGATATGCCATTGGTGGCGTGAGTGTGGGAGAACCGCCAGAATTGATGGCTCAGATTGTAAAAGTGACAGCACCGCTTCTACCACCCGAAAAGCCGCGTTATTTGATGGGCGTGGGTACTTATCGGGAAATGGCGATCGCGATCGCATCTGGGATAGATTTATTTGATTGCGTAATTCCCACTCGCTGGGCAAGACATGGAACGGCAATAGTCCAGGGCGGACGGTGGAATTTAAAAAATGCTAAGTTTCGTGAAGATTTTACGCCATTAGATGAAACTTGTCCGTGCTACACGTGTCAAAATTTTAGCCGAGCTTATGTATCTCATCTGGTGCGATCGCAAGAAATTTTAGCTTATACGTTGTTGAGCATTCACAACATTACCGAGCTAATTCGCTTTACCCAAAAGATTAGAGAAGCAATATTGAGCGATCGCTTCACCACAGAATTTGGCCACTGGCTCAACGAAGAAAGTGGAGATGAAGAGTGGAGAATCGAAGAATAGGGTATTAATAACAAATGACCAATGACCAAACCATGTTAAGATATTTCTCAATTATGAAAGCTGTGTTGGATAGGTGGATTTAAACAAACATGGAAGCAGCACTTTTATTAGCAAAACTGCCTGAAGCTTACCAAATTTTCGATCCTTTGGTAGACGTTCTCCCAGTCATCCCTGTATTCTTCTTGTTGCTTGCTTTCGTTTGGCAAGCAGCCGTGGGATTTAGGTAAGTTAATCTATTTTTCAATTGAGTAGGACAGGTAATATACCTGTTCTATTTTTTTGTGGCACTATGTTTTATAAAATTAACATTTATTAATATTTTGTAATGTTTTAATATAATAAACAAGATGTGAATCAAGCCATGTCAATATGAAGCCTTGAAAGCCAAGCTTAGAGTCAAGGAGGAATAAATTATGGGTAATATCAAATTCGTTAAAGAGAATAAAGAAGTAGTAGCGGCAGATGG
This sequence comes from Nostoc sp. UIC 10630, assembly GCF_010747425.1. NCBI lineage: Bacteria > Bacillati > Cyanobacteriota > Cyanophyceae > Nostocales > Nostocaceae > Nostoc > Nostoc sp. UIC 10630. Next base: position 38,638 of record NZ_JAAGOG010000022.1, on the reverse strand, counting down.
TGCCAATCTCCGACTCAAAGCAATGCAAAATGACATTGATATATATACATTCATTGGCAAGATGACCAATTGTGGCGGTAATGGTCAATGTGGTACTTGCATTGTTGAAATAGTCGAAGGACTAGAAAATCTTTCCCCCCGCACAGAAGTAGAAAACCGGAAATTCAAGAAAAAGCCAGAAAATTACCGCCTTGCGTGTCAAACTTTAGTGAATGGCTCAGTCAGCGTAGTCACAAAGCCTTAAATTTTTTGGGAGCATTAGTAGTTAGCATTTGAGAAAGTAAAAAATTTGGGCTAACTCTGTCATTGATAATGGTATCCTAATGTTGTTGACTGGAAAACTAAGAGAGGCTTTCTTGCCATGCAAGTTAATGACCTGGGGTTCGTAGCGAGCATTTTGTTCGTATTAGTTCCCACTGTGTTTTTACTAATTCTGTACATCCAAACTGCTAGCCGCCAAGGTGGAAAAGATAGTTAAGAATTTGTGTATAAAATAAATAACCCCTGCACTAGTAATGTGGGGGTTTTTATTTATCAACGGCTAACTGGTAACGCGATGTGCAACTCATTTTTCAAACCCCACTTCCATTCCTCACCCTCTGGGGGAGAGGCTTTGATTCTTGCTCCCCAACGCTAGTAGGGAAGGGATTGGGGGTTAGGTTTGAAAGAAAGTTGCACACAGCGTAACTGCTAGCATTTTTGTAGGAACAATTCATGAATTGCCCCTACAGTCAAATAATGGCAGTTTTAAACAAAAATAGTATGAGTGCTGAGTATTAGGAAGAAAATCTTGCTTCTCTAGTATCTTAATTACAACAAATCTGATACTCAGAACTGCTTAGTTTAAGCGATCGTCCGCGCCAATAATACCGGACAAGTGGCATTGACTCGAACATAGTCAGACAAGGAAGATCCGATAAGTCGATCTATATCAACAAAACTCTTAGCGATGGATGGACGACGATCTGGAGAACCGAGCAATAATAAGTCTATATTCAATTCTTCTGCTAACCGACAAATTTCTTCACCAGGTTTCCCACTGCTGATATAAGCACGAGATTGGATACCTTGTTTTTGAGCTTCTGCAACTGCGGCTGCTAAAACTGGATTTTTATCTGAGTTAACCTCGGTTATTTCCGATTTTTTACCACCTAAATCTGTACTAATATTTGCCAAAATTAACTGGCCTCCCTGAATATCTCGCAGTAAAAATAGTGCCAATTTCAAGCAGTTTTTTGCAGAATCAGAGTTGTCTATTGCCACCATAATGCGCTTAATTTTTTTCACATAAATGTCATCTTTTACCAGCAACATGGGGCGAGAAGATAGCTGGAAAACATACTGACTAACTGAGTTCGATAAAATAGATTGTAGTCGCTTCAGTCCGCGTGAACCCATAACAATCAAGTCAGCGTCGATTTCATCAGCTACTTGGCAAACTACATCTTTGGGGTCGCCTTCGCGCAAAATTGAAGAAACCTGGCTAGGATCTAAGTTCAAAGTTTGAATAGCATTAGCCAGAATTTTACCACCATTTTCCCATTTAGTTGTCATGGTAGCAGCAGTATTTTGTGCCTGAACAACATGCAAAATTGTAACTTTTGCAGATTCAATTGAAGGGATTTCTCTCAGGGTTTTGAGCATTTCTTCTGCGTGTCCCAATCCCGATACAGTCAGCAAAATTTTTCTTATCATCTTACGTAGTTGTTGTTAAGTTTACTTTTGTTTTCGCTGTTGTTAGTATTTGGCTTAGGTCGGATTTTCACCACCTCGCTTGATAACCTAGTTAGTAAGTTGACACAATAAACTTTGTTTTTTAGTATTTAATACTTAAAAAAATGGCAAAGTACAAAATACTCAACAAATATTTAAGTTTGTTTGCACTTAGTTACTTAAATTGTCAACTAGACTTCAATTGTTAAGCATACTCTCTATTTAGCCTGATGAACTTAATAAAATATGATGTTAGTTATCATTGTTAATCTATATTCACTTTTTTTAATTAGAAGTTAGTTAAGTATTGCAAAGAGATTGCCAAATAACTTTTTAGAAGAATTGATTTGCTATAACGCTTAATAAGCGATCGCTTCTGGCTTGAATAATCTAAAGTCATATTTCATACTACAAAGACCTCTCCCTAGTTTTACTATGCAAAATCTTCCCTCTCCGAGTCGGAGAGGGAGAGACTTGAACTTGAGTTAAAGTCAAGGAGAGGTTGATCGAACTCACGTTAACTCAGTTGCGCTCCTGGTTGTCCGTTTTGGACTGTAAACGAAGCTAGAGTTTTGACAGAGGCATTCAAGTCAACGATGCTTGATACAACGCGGTAGTCACTTTGCCAGCGTTGTGGGGTAAGGTTGCAACGGACATATCCCCGAAAAGCACCATCAAAAAACTTGGTATGGGGATTGTTACTTAGTGAAGCTTGAACTGGAGCGATAAATGCTGTGGGAAAGTCAGAGGTAATTGAGGTTCCTACGAACTCAGTACCTACCGTGGCTGAATTGGGGTTATTAAAATCAAGCTTTAGATCGTGTACCCAACTAGAATGGATGTCTCCGGTAATCACCACTGGATTAGAAGGCTTGCGCTGGTTTAGAAAACTCAAGAGCCGATTACGTGCAGCTACGTAGCCGTCCCACTGATCCACATTGAAGACACCTACGCCTGGATTACCATTGAAATTGTACTCGGCTAGCATGGTCTGTTGAGCAATCACATTCCAGCGCGATCGCGACTGATCTAATCCTTTTCGTAGCCACTGCTCTTGTTCTGAGCCGGTCATGGTAGCATTTGAATCAAAAGCATCTGGGCAGCGAGGCTTAAGTCCATCATTACAAGGTTGGTTAGTGCGGTACTGTCTGGTATCTAACACATTGAACTCAGCTAAATTACCGAAAGTCAACCGCCGATAAAGCAGCATATCTGGGCCTTTAGGCAGCGAAGACTGACGTAGAGGCATGTGTTCGTAGTAAGCCTGGTAAGCATTAGCTCGGCGTTTTCTAAAAGCCTCTTCGGTTTGGTTATCTTCGGGGATTAAGTTGGCATAATTATTGTCAACTTCATGATCATCCCAAGTGACAATCCAGGGAAAAGCAGCATGAGCAGCTTGGAGACTCTGGTCTGTTCTGTACAGGGCGTAGCGATCGCGGTAGTCTGCAAGAGTGATGATTTCTGGACTGTTATGCTGGCGTGGACCACCAGATTGTGGCCCATATTCGTAAATGTAATCACCTAGATGAACTACAAGGTCGAGGTTTTCTTCAGCCAAATGGCGATAAGCCGTGTAGTAGCCATTTTGCCAGTCTTGACAGGAGACAAAAGCAAAGTTTAGTTGTTGGGTATAGCTATAAAATGCTGGTGCTGTGCGAGTCCGTCCAATGGGGCTAACTTCCCTACCCGCTTCAAATTGATACCAGTACCAACGGTTAGGGTCTAGCCCACGCACATCAACGTGGACTGAGTGCGCTAACTCTGGTGTTGCCAGCACTGTTCCTCGCCGCACAACCCGTTTCATATTTTCATCAAGGGCAACTTGCCACCGCACTGGCACATTTACCACTGGCATTCCACCTCCAGAAAGTGGATTTGGAGCCAGCCTCGTCCAAATAACAACACCATCCGGCAAAGGATCGCCAGAGGCAACACCAAGACTGAACGGATAACCAGAAAACCTTGAGCTAGCCAATACCGGATGCCACTGGCTAGCAATTGTTAACCCAGTTAAGAATCCTGCACCCAACAAAAAACTCCGCCGTCTGCACCGATTTGCTAGCAGTCCGCCATCCATAAGTTCCATATTCACCTCTACCCAGATGTAAATACAGTTGGCAAACTTTAGGAGAGTCAGTTGTAAAAAGCATAGGTAATGGCTTGATTCAACTTGTCTCCTAATTGCTGCTCAACCAAACACAAGGAACCTAGCAAACTCGGATCAAGCAGAAATTAAGATTTTGTTAAGTTTAAGATTGGATTGGGACATTGGGAATTTAGACCCCAACTAAAACAGATTACAAATTACGAATTACGTTAGCGTTCGCGTAGCGTCTCGTAGAGAAGCGGGGCGTAGCCCATTACGAATTACGAATTATTTAAAACCTGCCATTTCCCTGAACAATGTGCTTAACGGTGGTCAAAGTTTCTAGGCTGATAAATCCTCGACGATGACCTTTTTGGTTAGACATACCGAGAAACACTGAATCTCCTCGCGAAGGGTTGCGGGAAAAACGCGGGGAAGTATTGATGTAGGTAGAGGCACTGTTAACTCCCAAGGCAAACTGCCGACTTTCTTGGTAGGATTCAGTCACGATGGAGTCAGCATGACCACTGCTGTGTTCATTAATCCAAGCGATCGCACCCTCTAAGCTATCTACAAGTTTAAAAGCTACTGTTTTTGTTAAATAAGGATTTCCCCATTCGCCCTCCTTCACCAGCTGCAACTGGGGAAAGGCTTGTACTAGTTCTGCATCCCCTTTAATTTCAAAGCCTTTTTCCATCAAGCTGTTCCACAGAACTGCTAAGGATGATGGTAAGGCTTGGCGGTGAATGAGTACCTTTTCAATGGCATTAACTTGATCGGGTTCACTTTGATGGCTATCAAGAATCATCCAGCGCACCATTTCTAAGCTGGAATTTAGCGACCAGTAGAGATAACAGTTACCCATCGCGGACTTTAAGACTGGGCAAGTTGACTGTCGTACTACCTGCTGTACCAAGCTAGAACGTCCGTAGGGAATAACTAGATTCACGTACTGGTCTTGGGTGACTAAATCCCGAATTGAAGCACCATGTTCGGCTGTGATCAGCTCTACACAGCCGGGAGCTAGACCAACTTCTGCGATCGCATTTTGCAGTGCCTCAGCGATGGCGGCGTTGGAATGGCTAGCTTCAGTACTGCCTTTGAGAATTATACTATTGCCAGTTTTAATGCAAAAGCCTGCTGCGATCGCTCCTAAATCGGGAAAGGCTTCATAAATAAATCCAATCACTCCCAAAGGCATTAACTGGGTGTAACTCTGGGAATCTTCCAGTTGATAATCAGCCGTTCTGACGCGCCGTAGCGGATCTGATAATTCCCCTAACCGTTGTAAAACGTCTACTGTCATCTCTAGCCTTGTGGGAGTCAGCTTCAGCCAGTCCAATATCAACTCTGGCACTGCCATTTCTCGACTGGCTTCTAAATCCAGCGTGTTGGCTTCTAGAATGTCGTCAAATGAGCGCTCAAGAGCTTGCGCCATCGCCAATACTGCACGACTTCGGTCTGCTCCCTTTGTGATCCCCAACTTTAGGGAAGCTTGATAGGCTCGTTGGGCACTGGTAATCGGTTCGGGGTGGTCATCTAAAACTTCAACAGTCATTGAGTTAACGTCTGTAGGTAAGCCAGACCATTAATGCTGGCAGAATAGCTAATAGCACCGCCACCATTGCCCAAGCAATAATGCTGGAACCATTTGCTAATCGCAGTGCTAATGGCAGCCATATAATCACTAGCACGAAAATAATGCCAAGTGCTATAGGCAGATAGCTTTCTCCCAAGCGGGGATGGACAACGTGCCAACTATTTCCCATCCAACGCCAAGCCCGTTTGTAGGGATAGGTGGTAGAAAGCTGTTCTAGGACATGACCATTATCTTCTACAACAAAAATTTGCTGACAGCGATCGCAACCAAATGCTTCTGTCAACGTAATCGGAATTAACTGACCCCGGCGACGACAGGGACAGGGGTATTCAGCATTGAAATCTATTTTTTCGGGTTTTTGAGATTGCACAAGCGTTCTAGTAACTTGAGCGTGTTTTACACGAACTACGACAATATAATCTTTTGGTAAATGCAATAGAAGCTTCTGCTACTATAGATTGCTCTCTTTATATACATATACTGGCAATACAAATATCGCCATGATTGCAAACAGTAGATGCAGCAGACTCTAAATATCCTAATTTTCATATCAGTACGGAGTTTTTTATTTGTAGTCTTTCTCCGAAGCTGACAATCTTATTTAAAATTTCCTTCTACTAGATAAAATCTAGCTTCGTCTAGATTTTACTTGACGTTTGAATGGGAGCATAGGAGCGGTTATCCCTTAACGTCGAGACACGATTTAGCTATCCGTGCATAAGTTTCAAGGTTTTTAGATGTATTTAACACTTCGGCTACGCTCAGTGTGAAATCTTAGTCAGAAGTGTCAGCACACTGCTGACATACATAAACCTGTTTTGAGAGACTAAGACCCTTGAATTCCCCCATAATTTGAACAAGTTTTACTAGATGGGTAAAATCTATCCACGAATACACAGTTCCACCATATCTAAATTACTTTATATTCTAGCTATCTATGAAATTCATAAAAATTTGGAACGATTCAGAGGAATACAGCGCGAATCGCCAAAAACTTCAATGCACCCTAAAAACACTAAACCCCTTGAGATTTTTAACTTCAAGAGGTTTTAGTTGGAAGCGGGTGACGCGATTCGAACGCGCGACATTCACCTTGGCAAGGTGACGCTCTACCACTGAGCTACACCCGCAATCAATTGCCATATATCAATATCTCAGATTTATCTCTGATTGTCAACCCCTTTATTTATTAATTTGTCATTGGTCATTGGTCATTGGTCATTGGTCATTGGTGAATGACAAAGGACAAATGACTAATGACTCATTTAGCCCAGTTCTTCTGACTCCGCCGTTAAATTGCCAATGCTGGCACTTTGAAAAGAGGCTGGCAAAGACTGGCTATTACGAGAATATGGCTCTGCTAGGTTAGAACGCAATTGCCGCATCAGGCTTGCCATTTCTAGGGCGTTTAGGGCATAATCCCAGCCATGATTACCTTTGATACCTGCCCGTTCTAAGGCTTGCTGCATAGTATCTACTGTCAAAATGCCAAAAATTACTGGCACTCCAGTTTGAAAGCTAGCGGCGGCGATGCCTTTAGAAACTTCGGCGGATACATAATCAAAATGGGGTGTTTGCCCACGAATGACTGCACCTAGACAAATTACAGCATCATAACGATGGGAAAGTGCTAGTTGGCGAGCTACTAAAGGTACCTCAAAACTTCCTGGAACCCAAACATAGTCCACCTGATTACCTTGGGGGTTAGGATCTACACCGTGGCGTTTCAAGCAATCTTGACATCCCTCTAGCAGCTTTCCGGTAACAAGGTCATTGAATCGACCAATCACCACTGCAAACCGCAAAGGCTCCGTTTGGGTAAAAGTTCCCTCGAAAACTGCCATGACTGCCTCTTAATCAACTATAGTTCTGGCCAATATACATTTCTTATTTAAATGTAGAGGAGCAGGAAAGCACGGTTAAAAAAAAGGAAATTGGAAAAAATTTCTTCTTTTCTCCTTTGGTCTTTGACCTTGGCTTTTCTGCCCCTCTAGTTCTTATATTATGTGCCTGCGCCAGAGCAAAGCCGTCGTCTACACGACAAAAAAGTTTAACAAACCAACTAAAAAGACCAAAGCAATCCAGACGGCAGAACCAACCCAGAGTAGTTTTTTAGATTCAACCCAATTTTGGGGAGTAGCGTAAGCAACCGGAACGCCTACAACCAGGACAAAGGACAATAGGACTAGACCTATCAAGGCAAATTGGAATATTATGGTCATTTTTGCTTCTCCCAATACAGCGAAATACTAAGGATAGAATATCCTAAAGGGCGACACTGACACTTTCTTATTATTTTTAAGCTAGCAGAAATTGCAACATTTTAGTCATTTGTCCTTTGTCTAAGTACCGATGACTAATGACTCTTAAATTATGGATTTAATTCTTTGCCACACAACCGCAGATTTTGACGCACTAGGGGCAGCAGTAGGGTTAACGCGCTTACTACCGGGAAGTAAGATTGTGCTGACTGGCGGTTCTCATCCTCCTGTACGGGATTTTTTAGCATTACATCGGGATGAATATCCTCTAATTGAACGCCGTTCGGTGAATCCTGAAAAAATTCGTTCTCTGACTGTGGTGGATACGCAACAGCGCGATCGCTTGGGTAAAGCTGCTGAGTGGTTAGATTTACCCCATCTTGGGGAAATTATAGTTTATGACCATCACTTAGGACAAGAATCAGATATTCCCGCCACGCGATCGCATCTTTCTTCGGTAGGAGCCGCCACAACTTTAATTGTGGAGCAATTGCAACAACAGCAAATTTCCTTGACTTCTGCTGAAGCGACTGTGATGGCTTTGGGTATCCACGTTGACACTGGCTCCTTGACCTTTGACCAATCCACACCACGGGATGCCTTAGCTTTGGCTTGGTTGATGCAACAAGGTGCAAGTTTATCGGTAATTTCTACCTACCGTGACCCTGGCTTGTCTTTGCAATTGCAAAAGTTATTAACTGAATCTCTAGAAAATTTAGAATATATTTGCCTGCGTGGATATACTGTTGCTTGGGTAGTTTTGAAAACAGATGCTTTTGTGCCAGGGCTATCGAGTTTGGCATTAGAACTCGTGGAATTAACCGAAATTGATGCCATTCTGTTGGCTAATGAGTATCCTTTGAGTGAAAATGATTCACGCTTAACTATAATTGGGCGATCGCAAATTCCCAAAACAAATCTTAATCTATTATTCCAACTCTTGGGCGGCGGCGGTCATTCACAAGCCGCATCGCTAAATCTAAGAGGAGTTGATTCACAAGCAATATTAAAACAACTCCTTGACGGGGTAAAAGCACAAATTCCCCACCCCCTCACCGCTAGGGATTTGATGTCCTCTCCTGTCCGCACGATTCTACCTGAAACCACAATTGCTGAGGCACAGCGTATTTTATTACGCTATGGACACTCTGGTTTATCTGTAGTCGATGCCCAAGGGCAATTAGTAGGTATTATTTCGCGCCGGGATCTTGATATCGCTTTGCACCACGGATTTAGCCATGCGCCAGTCAAAGGCTACATGACCACGAATCTGAAAACAATTACACCAGATACGACACTGCCACAAATTGAGTCGCTGATGGTGACTTATGATATTGGACGCTTGCCAGTATTGGAAAATGAGCAGTTAGTTGGTCTTGTCACTCGTACTGATGTTTTACGCGAATTACATCAACAAAGGGATGAAGATGGAGAAAGGGGAGAGCAAAAATTCAAAATTCAAAATTCAAAATTCAAAATTCCTCTTAGCACTGAGTTGCAAAATCGCCTTGCTCCTCAATTATGGCAACTACTCACCACAGCATCGCAAGAAGCCGAAAAACGGGGTTGGCATCTTTATCTCGTCGGGGGTGCGGTGCGGGATTTGCTATTAGCGGAAGCAACATCGGACACTTTGATGATTAAAGATATTGACCTAGTAGTTGATGGCTTTCACAAATCAGCAGATGTTGGCGCTGGTGTGGAACTAGCAAAAGCCCTCCAACAACTTTACCCTGCGGCTCGTTTAGAAATCCACGGGGCTTTTCAAACTGCTGCTTTGTTGTGGCACAAAGACCCAGAATTAGATTCTCTTTGGGTAGATATTGCCACGGCTAGAACAGAGTTTTATCCTTACCCGGCGGCGAATCCAGAAGTTGAGGCGAGTTCGATTCGTCAAGACTTATATCGTCGAGATTTTACCATTAATGCGATCGCTTTGCGGCTCACTTCCCCTCGTTCCGGTGAGTTACTCGATTTCTTTGGGGGTTTACTCGATTTACAAGCCAAGCAAATTCGGGTTTTATACGCCAACAGCTTTATCGAAGATCCCACCCGCATTTATCGCGGCGTGCGCTTTGCTGTGCGCTTCGGATTTGAAATTGAACCACAGACTGAAGAGTTTATCCGCTATGCCATCAACAGTGGTGTTTACGATCGCACTTCCCAAGAGAATAGCAGAACCCCAGCTCTGCAAACTCGACTGAAAACAGAATTAAAACACATCCTAGAAGCGCCCTACTGGAAATCAGCTTTGCAGTTACTCGATAACTTAGGGGCGTTGCAATGTATCCATCCTACCCTCAAGCTAGATGAGTCACTCCTACGGCAATTACGTTTGTTAGAACGCTGTTTGCGGCGATTTGATGCTGAACAAACTCTCATTCACTGGCAAATGCGTCTAGAAGCATTAATCGCCCACCTAGCACCTGAATATCGGGTGAAAGTAGCACAAAATTTGCAATTACAAGAGGATAGCATTGTTAGGTTGAAGAACTTAGTCCAAAGCTTTAGTCAAGTGATGGAATGTTTACCCACTTTGCAACACCCCAGTCAAGTAGTACAGTTGTTGCGACAATATGATTTACCAATGCTGATTTTAATTGCTTTACAAAGTCCGCAAGAGATTAGACATCAAATTTGGGAATATTTAACAGTTTGGGCGAATGTGCAGCCACTGTTGAATGGCAATGATTTAAAGAAACTTGGTTACAAACCAGGGCCACTGTATCGACAAATATTAGATGATATACTTGCTGCTACCTTAGATGGAGTAATTAAATATAAGACTGAAGCTGAGGACTTTTTAGCGCAACACTATCCTAAATGAAATAGCTGTGGTCTAAATTGTATCTGGATCTATATTTAACTCCCGTAGTTTTGCTGCTAAACGTTCAGCCTTTTGTTCGGCTTGTTCTGCCTTTTCTTCCGGTGTTGGTACTAGTTGCCCATCTCGTGTAAAAAACCGCAATAGTCCCTGATAAAGTCCCAAATATAACCCTAGCTGATGACTCCACAAATATCCTTCTTCACTTGGTTGTAGAGGTTGATATTCTCCATCTATTAAATGAAATCCTGCAAATTCTTGTGTGTAAGGGTCGAACCAAAAATAATCGGGTGTACGAAAAGTATCTTGATAAATTATTTTCTTTAAATCTTTGTCAGTACTTGCTGTTGAGTCAGATAAAATTTCTAGAATTACATTCGGATATTTGCCATCTTCTTCCCACACTACCCAACTTTTACGGGTTTTGCGTTCAGTTCCCAACACTACAAAAAAGTCTGGTCCTCGGAAGTGTTCTGATTTGCGTTGGCGTGGACTATAGTAGATAGTCAGGTTTCCAGCCGCATAAAAGTCATTTCTGTCTCGCCACAACCATTCCAGACATGTCAACAGTAGAATTATTTGCCGTAGATGAAGTTCGCTTTCCAAGGGAGGCTCATCACTATATAGATCACCAGGGGGAAATATAACATCTTGGCAGATGCCTTTTTGATCATCTAATTCTTGAGCTATGGTCATAGAATGGATACGGCATCAAGTAGTTATGGATTTATTTTAACAGTCTTGTAGTTAGCGATCGCGCGTAGCTAATCATCTATTTTTAGGGTACAGGTAAATTGTCCAATTCAGGCTTTATCATCTCAGTACCAATTTCATAAAGATGAATATCTTACCTCTGCGTTCTCTGCGCCTCTGCGGTTAAAAATCTTTATTTACCACTGAAAACGAGCGATCGCTACTTTTGCGAAATACCTTTATGCTACACTGTAGTCAATATCAAACCTCATCACAACTCCAACGAGATAGCTGAAATGAAGTAGTACCAAACACCTGTTGTGCCAAAGCAACAAATGTCAACGAAGAATAAACGCAACTAGTTTGACAGGGTTACTTCACATAGTCATGCACTAAGAATATTGCCATCATTCATATTTACATTTAACCGCTTGGCAAGTGTCTGCGGCTAAGTTTTTTGTATCTAATATCCCGTAATTGTTGTGAACATGCGGGTAGAAGTTTGCGAATTGAGGTTTGAAAATAATGCAGAAAAAATCAATCTTATTAGCTGAGAATTTAGCCTACGAACTCAGCTTAGATCAAACTTTGTTTCAAAAAATACAAGTGAGTATCGAGACCGACGATCGCATTGCTTTAGTCGGTCGCAACGGAGTAGGAAAATCAACCCTATTAAAGATACTTGCAGATCACATCAGACCCAGCGTCGGTTCTGTTTGGTCTAACAGTGTTGTCTACTATTTGCCACAAATTAGCACTATCAGACAAGAGATTACAGCAGATACAGTACTTGATTTTTTGATTTCCATCTCAGATGAATGGTGGAAGATTGAGGAGATTTTGCAAACACAATTCGATACAAATATTAATCTTTATCTACCAATTACTAACTTGAGTGGTGGAGAACTGACAAAACTATTTATAGCAATCGGATTATCTCAACAGCCCAATTTGCTGTTGCTAGATGAGCCAACTAACCACATGGATTTGCAAGCTTTAGAAAACTTAAAACAATTTCTGCAAAATTTCACTGGTGCGTTTGTAATTGTCTCACATAAACCTTTTTTCTTAGACCAAGTTACAGATGTTACTTGGGAACTCACACCTGATGCTTTGAAAGTATATGGAGGAAATTTTTCTCAATATCGAGAACAGAAACAAATCGAACTAGAAGCAGCATTGCGATCGCACGAAATCGCCAGAAAGGAACTAAAACGTACCCAAACCACAGCTATACAAGAACAGCAACGCGCAGCTCAATCTAGCCGCAACGGTCGCGCCAAGTTTCTTAATGGCAGTATTGATAGAATGGCAGCAGGACTAATTAAAAGCAAAGCTGAAGTGTCTACTGGAACTGCGAAAAAAAAACACGAATCAGCAGTAGCAAAGGCTAATGAAAAGGTTGCAGAGACGAAAATCAAAACTACGAAAGTCACAAGTATTCAACTAGAGGAAAAAAATCAAAAGCACCGAAATCTAATTAATATCCAGGGTGCAAATCTTAGGGTATCAGAACGTCTGTTGATTCAAAATATTCAATTGCATATATCATCTGGCGATCGCATAGCCATTATCGGCGCAAACGGTTCTGGTAAATCGAGTCTGGTAAAGGCTATTTTAGGAATGGAAAACCAAACAGTAGTTTTGGACTCAGGTGAGGTTTTGCTTGCACCAGCGATGAAAGCTGTATATCTCGATCAAACCTACGAATTGGTAAATCGACAATGCACAATTCTGGAAAATATGCAAGCTGCTAATGCTAATCTTAGCTATCAGCTTTTGCGTCAACAGTTGGGACACTTTCTCTTTAAATATGATGATGTTCACAAAAGCGCCTCTGTGCTGAGTGGTGGTGAATTGGCAAGATTAGCGATCGCTATGATCAGTATCTCAGAAATCGATCTGCTGATTCTCGATGAGCCAACTAATAACCTAGATATTGAAACCGTTGAACAAATGGTAGTAGGTATCAATGACTATCAAGGAGCTATTTGGGTAATTTCCCACGATCTAGATTTCCTCAGCCGGATTAACATTACTCAAAGTTTCAAGTTGAGAGAGCAAGCTTTGCAAATGACAACCTATTTACCCAATACACCAGAGCAATATTATCGAGAGTTGCTGGAATGTCATGATATATGTTATTCCAGACCGGTGTAGCTGTCGCTTGTATGTCTGTCAACTCCGCGAATGATTGAATTGGCATATTACTAACTCTAAATCTCTAACTCCCCAGCAGAAGCCGTAAAGCATACAGGCAAGTTATAATTCTCTTGCGGATCAACGTAACAAAAATTTATGAGTAACCCACTAGTACAAGCCTTTTTCGTAGGCAGAGCAGTAGCCGAAGTAGTTAATGAGCGTTTAGAGGTCGCCTTGACCGATGCTTTGAGTGATCTGGGCAAATTTGATGCAGAAGCTAGAGAGCAGTTGCGCCAGTTTACAGAAGAAGTCCTAGAGCGAGCAAATCGGTCAGCAGAAGCAGCTAATTCTGGTCAAGCTACCACAGGTGGTAGACAAACCAATTCTGATTCAGGTGACTTGCAAGCAGATATTGATGAATTACGAGCAGAAATTGCCCTGTTACGCACAGAATTGCAACATCATCGCCGAACTTCTGCGTAAATTTTAGTCATTGGTCATTGGTCATTGGTCGAAAATTACTCACAAATGACAAATGACAAATGACACTTAAGAAAAAATAGTTTAGGAATCAGAGTGTCTTCTTTTTCAAGTGATTCGGTTGCAAACCAACGGTACACAAAGGATATGGAACAAGGTTATTCAGATAAGGCATACCGTTGGAATCGGGAAAAATACTCTAGCAGACGGCGTTTTGTGGACATTTGGTCTTTTGTCTTGACCTTATTGTTCAAACTTTGGCTATACAACAAATCTTGGAGTTATCCGGGTGGCGTGACTGAGGTAAAGCAAACTGCAAGACGCAAAACCCAAGCGGTTTGGATTCGCAATACCCTGCTGGATTTAGGCCCAACCTTCATCAAAGTTGGGCAACTGTTTTCCACCCGTGCTGATATCTTCCCTGGTGAATATGTAGAAGAACTAGCCAAATTACAAGACAAAGTACCGGCATTTAGCTATGAGCAAGTAGAAGCGACCATTGAGAAAGAATTAGGCAAAAAAATTCCTGAACTCTTCCATAATTTTGAACCAATTCCCTTAGCTGCTGCTAGCTTGGGGCAAGTACACAAAGCTGTGCTGCATAGTGGGGAATCGGTTGTTGTTAAAGTGCAACGTCCTGGATTAAAGAAGTTATTTGAAATAGATTTACAAATTCTCAAAGGAATTACCCGCTACTTTCAAAACCATCCTAAATGGGGACGGGGAAGAGATTGGTTAGGTATTTATGAAGAATGTTGTCGCATTCTTTGGGAAGAGATTGATTATCTTAACGAAGGTCGTAACGCCGATACTTTTCGCCGGAATTTTCGTGGCTACGATTGGGTGAATGTCCCAAGAGTATTTTGGCGTTACGCCAGTTCCAGAGTGCTGACTTTAGAATATCTCCCTGGAATTAAAATTAGCCAATACGAAGCTTTAGAAGCAGCCGGTTTGGATCGAAAGGCGATCGCTCGTCAAGGCGCTCAAGCTTACTTACTACAGTTACTAAATAGTGGTTTTTTCCACGCCGATCCTCACCCAGGCAATATTGCTATTAGTGCAAGTGGGGCTTTAATATTCTACGATTTCGGCATGATGGGGCGGATCAAATCCAACGTGCGCGAGGGACTGATGCAAACACTGTTTGGCATCGCTCAAAAAGATGGCGATCGCGTTGTGCAGTCTCTGATCGATTTAGGCGCGATCGCCCCAACAGATGATATGGGCCCAGTGCGGCGTTCCGTCCAGTACATGCTGGATCATTTTATGGATAAGCCCTTTGAAAATCAGTCTGTGGCGGCAATCAGTGACGACCTTTATGAAATAGCTTATAATCAGCCATTTAGATTTCCAGCAACCTTCACTTTTGTGATGCGAGCCTTTTCTACCCTAGAAGGAGTAGGCAAAGGTTTAGATCCAGAGTTTAACTTTATGGAAGTTGCCAAACCTTATGCAATGCAGCTTATGACCGATATGAATGGTTCTGAGGGGAATACCTTTATTAATGAATTAAGTCGTCAAGCAGCTCAGGTAAGTAGTACCGCTTTTGGTCTACCACGTAGATTAGAGGATACGCTAGAAAAGCTAGAACGCGGAGATATGCGCCTCCGCGTTCGGTCTATAGAAACTGAACGGCTATTGCGGAGGCAGAGCAGTATTCAGCTCTCAATGAGCTATGCTCTGTTAATCAGTGGTTTCACACTTTCAGCTACGATCTTAGTGGTTAGCAATCATGTCTGGTGGGCACTGCTGCCTGGTTTAATAGCACTAGGGATTTCAGTGATCCTGATCCAACTACTTTTGCGCCTTGACCGTTACGATCGTATGTATTAATTGTTGCAAAAAAAAATTATGAAACTTAATTTCACGGGTTTTAGCGATCCGGGACTTATTCGTTCTAATAATCAGGATGCTTACTATGTCGACCCAGAAGGGCGGTTTTTTGTTGTTGCCGATGGAATGGGTGGTCATGCTGGAGGTGAAGAAGCAAGTCGTATAGCCACGGCAGAAATTCAGGCATATTTGCTGGCAAATTGGGAATCTTCTAAATCTTCTCAAGAATTGCTAGAGCAAGCTTTGTGGGGTGCCAATGAAGCGATTTTGCAAGATCAGCAAAATCATCCCGAACGTGCCGATATGGGCACAACAGTTGTAGCAGTAATTTTTCGCGCCCCAGAATCGCCCTGGTGCGCTCATGTTGGCGATTCGCGGCTGTATCGCTTCCGAGAATCGCACTTAGAGCAGGTAACAGAAGATCACACTTGGGTTGCACGGGCAATCAAAATCGGTGACATAACCTTAGATGAAGCGCGATCGCATCCTTTTCGTCATGTATTATCGCGCTGTTTGGGGCGTGAAGACTTGCATCAGATTGATGTGCAACCACTAGATGTCAAAGCTGGCGATCGCTTGCTTTTATGTAGTGATGGTCTTACAGAAGAACTTGTGGAACAGAAGATTGCTAGCTGTCTCTTAGATGTTCCTTGGCTTGATAAGGCCGCCATCTCTCTAATTGAGGCTGCTAAGGAGCATGGAGGGCACGATAACATCACAGTTGTCATCGTCTCACTAGAATAAATAGTCATTAGTCGATGCTTAGTAAGCTTAAACAAAGGACAACTGACAAATGACAAATGACAATTCTGGTAGATATACTCAGCAATTTGTTCAGTGTGAGCATTTTTAGTTTTTACAATTTGATACAAATATTTTTAGCCTCCAAAGTCACCTAATGAGGCTGAATTTGCATCAAATTGATAAATTGACATCTTGCACATAATAAGGTAGAGCGACTATAATTCACGCTTATTACCATTCATTTCCCAACCTCCTTAAAGTCCTAGCTTCCGAAGCTTCCTCCATATTTATTTGTGGAGACAGAGTGTCTTAATGTTTTTCTCAAACAGGAAAACGTATAGGACTCAGGACAAAATCTGCTTATCTCCTCAAAAGAGATCAGTGCAAAGCAGAAATGGTTGAGAGGTAGTTATATCTACACTTCGTTCAAACAGAGCTTATTTTCCGGAATACGGCTCGGCTGACTTGGGTAGTATATCAGCAGGATTAGGTGCAAGATATCATATCAAAAAAAATCCACACTTAGGATGTGGGCAACGTGTCAAACAATTGTTATCTTTCTTAATACGGAGGAACAAATGTTGGACACATACAAGTCCAATTATTATCCCATTTGGACTTCTGTAAGCGATATCACCTTTACGCGTTTTTTTACGGAGTTAAATATGAACCAACCAATGAAACTATCCTTGGAACAGCAATTCAGCATCTGCTCATTTGCCACTCAAGTACAGAATATGAGCCACGACCAAGCTAAAGACTTTCTAGTAAAGCTCTATGAGCAAATGGTAGTGCGCGAGGCAACTTACCAGGAGCTTCTTAAACACCAGTGGGGCTTAGATTCCGGTTCCACTATGGCATAGAGTCGTTCTACTGTCGCAGTGGACGACCTCCTTCTCTTGCTTGGTTCCAAGGAGGAAAAGAGCTGGGGATGTCGGGGCGTCAACTTCGATAAACAATTCTAAAAGAGCGGCGGAAGAATTCAATTCAATAAATTAACTAACAACTAGTAAAACTTTCGACTGCACATCTGCTGGAGTCTAGACATAACTTTAGCTTTGTAGGCTAAACTTACTGTTCACTTGAGCAAAACTCTTTTACTGTCTCTTTTGTCTAGTCAGAGAATTACGCCTGCGTAAATTTACAACTCTCTGAAAATATCTACGCAATAATATTCAGAGATGATTTAGACATCCTTGATTTTGCAGCTTGTGTTTTTCACTCTTTATACATATAACTAGAACTTACATCTTTATATATATTTTGTTTATAAAAGTTTACATTCTTTGAGTTAGTAGCTCTTAGCTACATATATTACATGTAATATTAAGAAATTCTTCCTAGCTGGAAAGATCGTATGGAGAATCTGTATCAATGCTTTCCAATTTTGCCAGAATTTGAGGCTTAATTTTTTCGTACTCATTTTTGAGCAAGCTTTTACTCATTTGCGGGTCGGCAGAAGACATCAATGTGTTGCTCATTGCGACCCACTCTTGTAGTCGTTGACGCTGGGCAGAAGCGACGCTGGAAGGTAAGATGTGTGTACAACGATTTGGTGTTTCTCGTGCAAAGAACAACAGTCGGTAGTAACCTGTGTGCTGTAATAACCGAGTAATTTCTTGACCAAGACTGGTTTTAAGATCAAGGTAGTAAGGTAACCATTTGGCACCATGCTTGCGGTTGTAGATGACAGTAATCCATAGCAACATGGGATGGGGAATAGAGATGAAAAGAAATTGGTTATAGCGGGTACAGAGTAAGCGCTTCTGAATTTCTTCTTGCGGTAGCATCACCCATAGCGCTGGTAAAACTTCCCCATTGCTTTGAATGGACTGAGGAAACACAATATCGGCAATTGGTTTATTTTGGGGCCAAGAAATAGCACGAGCGATTTCATCGTTAGACAAGGATGCCCGCAAATCGGCTTTAGTCTTCTGTTCAAGCTCAGGACTAGCCGTAGTAGTAGGAATTAGGGCATAGCTATCTTGCTTAACTTTGCGTGTATGCTCAGGTTTTTCTAGAGATGCTAGAACTCTCAGGATTTCGGTGATACTTTGGGGGCGATCGCGTGCTACCTTAGCGAGACAACTCATCACCAAATTTTCGATTTCTTTTGGTAGTTCTAACCCAGGTACAACCTCGGCAAAAGAACGTGGTTTTTGATAGTGATGTGTTTTATACCATGCTCCAAAAGAATGAGTTTGTGCCACTAGTGGCATTTTGCCTGTGAGCATCTCAAACATCATTACACCCAAACTATAAATATCAGCACGGTTGTCTAATTCCTTACCCTCCATCTGTTCGGGAGAAGAATAAGCCAATGTCCCCAAATAGAATTTTGTATGGTCGCCATCCGACTGTAATAACTTAGCAATACCAAAATCTAGAACCTTGACCAATTCTCCGAAACTAGGATCTTGAATCACTAGCATATTGCTTGGCTTGACATCCCGATGGATAATTGGGCAAATTGTGCCCTCAACTGGGATGCCATCATGAGCGCACTGTAACCCCAGACTTAGTTGACGCGCCATACTCAGAAATCTTGGTAAAGGCAGTCGTTGCTTACGAATAATATTGTTTAGGCTTTGTCCTTGTAGATATTCCATGACGTAGAACGGGGTATTATTCTCATCTACGCCATAGTCCATAACTCGGACAATGTGGATACTTTTTTGACCTAGTAAAGCACAGGTTTTTGCTTCTCGCTCAAAGCGGTCTTGCAATCGCATCTTTTCATTTTGAATTGATAGAGCGAGAAACTTAACCGCGACAGGTACGCCTCCCAACAAAGTATCTTTAGCACGATAAACTCGACCCATTGCTCCAGTACCGATTAACTCCTGGAGTTGGTAGCGTTTGCTGAGTAAGCGACCAATGTTGGGGTCTGACATAGAGAATTTGAATCCAAAAGCAGGTTGTAAGTGTTTAGGAGAAAAAGTGCATTCAAACTGATATCTGAATTATTGCGCCCAGAAATGACTTGCTAGATTCGTACCATAAGGCAGAAATAGAAGTCAAAAGACAAAAAGCTTATAGGATAGGCTGTTGGATGATTTCCAGTCGTTGCTCTATCTACACAGTTCTGTGCTAGTACACTGAGGTGGAAATTTGCCTACCTTTAAGAAGAGGATTTTGCCCCAAGTCTTGTTTAATTAAGATAGTAAATACATTTACGCAGTGCTATCTAGCTTTTTCTAGCCCTCTTTTAGAAGATTGCAGCCATCCTGTGGTAGTTCGCAACAGAGATGGTAATTACAACTGGTGCAATATGCCAGAGCAAACAAGCGGAAAGAGTAGATAATGAAGCTTCATATCATTTTGCACTTTAATTATGTTGTAGTTTTAGTTTGCCCAATTTTGAGTCAATAGATAACTCTAGCATCTGCCAAAAATCTTAATTGGGAACTACCACACTCACTACAGAGTTATGATAACTGAGTGATGAGTCAGGGTTTTGAATATCAATAAAGCATCAAGAAAAGAGATGAGGGCTTCCTATCTAGCTTTTATCAGCTCCAAGCCCTTGTGTCTCATACATCAAAAGTTCTCTAGTTTGCTAGGATTTGTAACTGTGATTTTAGTGGTCAATGACTCACAACTAAAGTTTTACTTGATTAACACTTTCATTCTACTTCCAGCAAAACTGTCTTCTGTCTTTGTTTTGTTCAGTAGGAATAACAACAGATACTTATTGCTTGACCAGGTTTTTAACTTTCAGACTTATTATAACTAGGTGAAGATGTATTATTTACGCATGAAATTGAGATAATATCAATTCGCTATTGTTCGCTTTTTCTGTAGGTTATAAGACATATCAAAAACTGATTTATTACCCATTACATAGTATTGTATTCGACGTTTAATAATATTGTTCAACTGGGAAATAAAAACAGAAAAGAAGTGCGGATTTTTAATGATTTCTCTTAATGCTGTCAACCATCTTCTTTGCTTTATAGGCACTACAACTTGATAGTAAGCTAGATGTTTTTTATAGGATGCAAGATTATAAGATAGAGCAAGCATTAAAGCTGGATTGTTTTTCACCCTTTCTTGTTGCATGAAAGAATTAGTAGCTATGCAGCATTGATTTAGACGTGATAATATACTTTGACGTACAAGAGAAATAGGGCGTGAGCGGTAGAAATAATAGGGTTCTGGCACAATAAAAAAGCGGGCACCATTGATTAGGCATTCCACATCAAACCAAAAATCTTCAGCCATGCTCACAGTTTCATCGTATAGAATGCCGTGCTTAAGTAAAAATTCTCGTTTGAATATAGGCTTGCTTAAACCAAAAGGCAACACTGGTTCTCCATAGACACCACTTTCTACAAAAGAAATGAGATCAATTTGGAGAGCTTCATCTAGATACTCTCCATTTTCTTGAATAAATGTACTCCAAGGAGATGTTGCGCCATCGTGGATTAAATAGAGATCGTCAGCAATTATGTCTGCATTTGTTTTTGCTGCCAGCAACAGAAGTTTTTCTAATCTTTCAGGAGCATACCAATCATCTGAATCAAGAACAGCAACCCATTCTCCTTTAGCTGCTTTGATGGCACGATTACGCGCAGCAGAAACTCCAAGGTTTTGTTGATTAACTATTACTTTGAGGCGTTGGTCAGTAAAACTTTTAGCGACTTCTACAGTTTTATCACTTGAACCATCATCGACTATGATGACTTCAATATCATTGAGCGTTTGCTCTAAGGCTGACTGTATCGCCTTCGCAATATAAGCTTCAGTATTGTAAGCAGGAATAATGACGGATACTTTAGGATTCATAAAACTGAACTCCTGATTACACAGTTAATTAATAGTCCTAAGATTATGAAGATAATTTTGATAACTTCCTCTTTACTATACAACTAAGTAGTCGGTAGGGCAAACGCATCTAAAATTACTCTTTATCGCAACCAACATTAAAAACCAACGTAAAATGCTTATTTTTCGTTTGGTTTAGTTTGCAAAATCAAAGCGATGTCTAGGACGGGCTATGACACTCTCTACGAGACGCTGTGCGTAGCTTGCTTCTTTGCAGCAGGACGAATACTCGCTATCGATGTCGCTTAAATTTTTATCAATAAATAAGTCTTAATGAGATTTTTAACTTTATTGAGAATAAATTAGTTTTGTTGATATTATGTGTTGCCTTAAGTAAGTTGGTGAAAATAAACTTGAACATTGCCAAACCATTACGTTGCTAGAGTTAATTTAGACAATATGGCTTCAGTTTACAGGTTAGACTTACAGCAGTGAGGTCATTGCTCTTAGGTTGATTGACGCTCTAGGCTAACTTCCATTGTGTTAGTTAAAAAATGACCAGCCAAGATACCACTACTTAGGTAATATCTATCTTCGGAAATCCGATGTAGGGTTTCAAAGCCACTACGACGTTGACGATCGCCTAGTACCCAGTAACGCTGCACAATAGTATCTAGACCAATCCAGCCTTCACCTTCAACTTGCCCCAAAATATTATGTTGTAGTAAAAAAGTATACTGGCGCTCTCCCTCATGCAATCGTCCTTTGTATTGTAGAGAGATTTCTGAGCGATCGCTACCAGGAAATATCAGCTTTGTAGCCATAGTGAACCAGTTATCTCGATTCCAAGCTACCAAGGTCATACCCTTGACGCTGATTGGCATACCATTTCGTTCCAGCCAATTTCCTTGCATTGCCCAGCGTCCTGGTTCCAATAAAAAAGTATGAGCCACCTTATATATTCCCTGTCTTGATCGAGTACCGCCAAGATTACAGTTATAGCAGTGCTGTACATGAATAGCGGGGCGTTTAGTCCGTCCTGAGTGAATAATGAAGAAATTTTTTATTGTTTCTGTCTGTTTCAGAACTCAGGACTGACTTTGGTGAATTTCTCCCAAAAGCACTTCTTGAGGTGCCCCAGTAGCAGTAGGTAGATTGCCAGGAATGCCCAAATGCCGCCAGTAGGCTAAAACTGCAAAAGCGATGGCTTCTTTAAAATCTGCATTTAACCCAACTTCATCTGTAGCCAATACTGGGATTGATGCCAACAATAACTCTAATCGACGTTTCAAATAGAGATTGCGGCTACCACCACCACATAATAGTACTCGTTGTGGCATTTCTGGCAAAAAAGTGCGGTAACTATGAACAATCGAAGCAGCTGTCAGTTCCGTCAGAGTTGCCAGTATATCAGCAGCATTGAGTTGGTATTCTTGGGCATCTTTTAAACACTGATGTAGATAAGTCACACCAAATAACTCCCGACCAGTAGATTTGGGCGGTGATAAATGAAAGTAATCTTGGTTGAGCCATTGTTCTACCAAAGGATGGCAAGGAGTACCACTTGCTGCCCAATTGCCATTTTCATCGTAAGTTTTAGCACCAGCGCTTAAATGCTCTACCGCCAGATCCAACAGACTATTTCCTGGGCCAGTATCCCAAGCGCGAATTTTTGAGAGCCAGTCACCATGCCGAGGCGGAATATAAGCTACATTACCTATACCACCAATATTTTGAATACAACGCCCTTCTTCAGGATGACTGAGCAAATAGGCATCTACTCTGGGCACGAGAGGCGCACCATGACCACCAATAGCGATATCAGCAACGCGGAAGTTGCTCACAGTTGTAATGCCCGTAAGATAGGCAATCAATTCACCCCGCCCTAGTTGGAGACTATAACCCAAAGGAGTGCTAAGTGCTGAATGAGGAGTGAGCATTTCTCTCCCCCTGTTTCTCTGCTTCCCTGCTCCCCCTGCTCCTTCTTTGGGTGGTCGATGATAAACCGTCTGACCGTGAGAGCCAATGAGAGTAGCTAGCTGATGACCAATTTGAATATTTTGGGCGGCTTGGGCAAAGACTTGGGCGATCGCATCATCTATTTCTGCCAATTCTGCCATTGAGATGGCAACGCCTGCACCAACCGCTAGTATTTTCTCTCTGAGTTCAGATGGATAAGGATATGTTTTACCGGCTAGTAACTCAACTTTAAGATCCAATTCTGTACCGGAAATCTCTACCAACACAGTGTCTATGCCATCTACGGATGTGCCACTAATTAAACCGATAACGCGAGTAGAGACAGCAGCTTTTTCAGTCGGATGCATTGTTCAAGATTTTTTTTGGATTGCAAGAGGTAGTTTAATTCATGCTACTACCCATGTCAAAAAAAGTAAGGTGGCATAGTTGATTGGAAAAAGATGAATTTTGGGGGAAAGGGTAAGAGGCAGTCGACAGAATAACGTCGTATTCCCTTGAAGTCAAAAGAATAATTTTGAAATTACAGCAATTCCAGAGTTATGAAATGTATGAGACCTATCTGGATGTATTGTGAAAAATGATGTAATTGGTTCTCATAAAAAGATTATGAAGTTAATCACACAGCAAAATGCAGGTTATTTAATAACCTTAAAGAAGAAAGACGCAAGTTAATCTTGAGCTTGATGTGGAAAAACTATTGAGCCAATGGATAAGCACGGATTTTCATGTGTTTGGTATAGCAAAATGCCTAATCTAATCTTGATTTCGAACTTTAAAAATATAAACTGTGTGCGAATCAAAAAATAGCACTTTTTATAAATAAAGCTTATTTACAATTGTTCACTGATAACTTCGCAATTTCTACATAAAGCTATAGACATCGTACAACATAACATCAGTGATTATCCTCTAAATAAAATCCAATAGCCTGCATTTCTATCTGGTTATAGTCAAATCAAAAAAGTAGTAATACTTCTGATGTTGGAATCTAGAAGTACATTGCACAATGAGGCTATGAACACGAAAGATTAAAAAACGAAAAAGGATTGTCAAATGAAAAATCTTTTAATTAAGTCTGCGATCGCTTCTGGTGTTGTTTTGTCCTTAGCTACTGTTAGCCGTCCTGTAATGGCTGCGTCTTTTGCGGTATCAATAGAAAACGCAGGCGTACAAAATGCACAATTATCAAATCTTGTTAATGCTAATGTGCAAACTTTTGATGCACAAACACAAGGTTACAGTGCAACAGGATTTCAATGGAATAATGGAACAACAAATATTGGCAGCTATCAGAATACTCTGGTCATGGATGCAGAACAATATGGTGGTGCTGGTGGAACAGGCAAGTATTTTGATGTAGACACGAATAGATCGGGTAATGGTCAAAAAGTTTCTACCCTCAATTTGACAACCCCACAAAGCTACTTTGGGCTTTGGTGGTCTGCTGGAGATGCTAGCAACGTACTTACATTTCTTTCACAAGGTCAGGTTGTTTATACTATGACCACCGCTGACGTGGTTAACTATATCGCAAAACTACCAAATAAAGATAGCTACTACGGTAATCCTAATTCGGCATTCCTAAATCAGGATAAGGGAGAACCCTTTGCTTTCATCAACTTCTACGATGTTGGTGGAACTTTTGATCAAGTTCAATTCACCAATATTGGCGGAACTGGTTTTGAATCAGATAATCACACAGTCGCCAGTAGTTACAAGAGTATCACTGGTAATATTGTTACTCAAGCAGTGCCTGAGTCTTCTTCTTTATTAGGAGTTTTTGCAATTGGTTTTGTGGGTGCTGCTTCAGTTATGATTCGTCAAGTCAAGAAAAAGTCAGTTTTGCAATTATCATAAGTCTAGTGGCTTGCAAACAAGATAATTTTTAGCTTACATTAAGTATCTTCTGCACTTCTGATGATAATTAAGAGAATATCACTCTCAAGTGAGCGCCACTTTAATAGCACTGCTTTAAAGCAATTCTATTAAAGACACCAATTTTAGCTCAGTAAGATTTGCCTGATTTTCTCTATGCCTTACTCCCAGGCTCCACTTCGCGTAGTGTGCCGTAGGCAGGATTTCAGAAGTTCCAGCAAAAAGTCAACATTAAACACAAGTTAGGGTGAGCTTACTTAGGTAAACTCACCCTAATTGTTTTGCTATTTATTTTATGGGCAACCACTCTACAACATTTAGATAATGCCTAGATTGCCTTCTGCTTAAAGATATTGGCATTACCCAGCCTAAAAGCTTAACTTGGCATAGAACTGATCCTAAAGCCTAAGTTTTAAGAATCGATATCATAGAAAAGTAGATAAAACTTAAAAAATATTTATCGAATGGCGTTTCAATCATCTGGCTTGTCCAAGGTCAAAGACTCATTCACACAAAAAATCTTCTTGGGTAATGAACCCAATGCGGAGTTAATTGCAATTCTCACCGTTTACTTTGTTCAAGGAATTTTAGGGCTATCGCGTTTAGCCGTGAGCTTTTTCCTCAAAGATGAACTGTTGCTGAGTCCAGTCCAGGTGTCGGCGCTATTGGGAATTGTCTTCCTACCTTGGATGATCAAGCCAGTGTTTGGTTTTATCTCTGATGGCTTACCTATATTTGGTTATCGTCGTCGTCCTTACTTGATTTTATCTGGGATACTGGGAACTGCTTCCTGGATGAGTTTGGCCACAATAGTTCATACTAGCTGGGCGGCTACGTTAGCGATCGCTCTTGGTTCTCTTAGTGTCGCCATGAGTGATGTGATAGTTGACTCGCTAGTTGTGGAACGTGCCAGAGGTGAATCCCAAGCAAAAGCCGGTTCACTACAATCTGTATGCTGGGGTGCTTCTGCGATCGGAGGTTTAATAACAGCATACTTTAGCGGTCTGCTGCTTCAATACTTTACTACCCGTACTGTCTTTGGAATTACCGCCTTATTCCCTCTTATTGTCTCAGGGGTAGCTTGGTTAATTGCTGAATCTCCCGTTAGTAAAGATACTAATGAGAGTAATCAAACTAACCCTTTACCAATCAAACATCAACTGAAGCAACTACGCCAAGCTATTACCCAAAAAACAATTTGGCTACCAACGGCTTTTGTCTTCATCTGGCAAGCTACCCCAAATGCTGAATCAGCCTTTTTCTACTTCTCTACCAACGAATTACACTTTGAACCAGAATTTTTGGGGCGGGTAAACTTGGTGACAAGTTTCGCTTCTTTAGCAGGTGTTTGGATTTTTCAACGTTTCCTCAAAAGCATTCCTTTTCGCGTGATTTTTGCTTGGAGTACCGTCCTTTCTTCAATGTTAGGGATGACGATGCTGTTGTTAGTGACTCACACAAATCGGCTGTTGGGTATAGATGACCACTGGTTTAGTTTGGGCGATAGTCTTATTCTCACTGTGATGGGGAAAATTGCCTTTATGCAAGTCATGGTTCTAGCAGCAAGGCTTTGTCCCTCTGGAGTGGAAGCAACTTTATTTGCCTTGTTGATGTCGGTATTTAATTCAGCAGGAACGGTTTCCCAAGCATTGGGGGCATTACTCACCTATTGGCTAGGGATCACTGCAACTAATTTTGAGTCACTTTGGCTATTGGTGATAATTACTAACCTTAGTACACTGTTACCCCTACCATTTATCAACTGGCTACCTGCTGCTGAAGAGCAAGCTGAGACATCCAAAGATGGGGAACAAGCTTTCTTACCTGATTTGATGTCTGAGTTGGTACTAACAGAACCAGAGTCGGAAATAGTGGAATAGTGTAATAAATCCAAAGTCGAGTCAGTGCGCTGCCTCCCTGTTGCAACCTTGCTGCAACAAAATTTTTTTTAGGTGCTACATATTTTTGTACAAGATAACAATAAAAAACAAAGCTTATGCATTTGAAAAGTCAAGAAAGCCCGGTTACAGAAAAATCTTATACTCGTGCAGATTGGCAAGGTGGGTATCAATCTCTCACCCAAGAATTTGATTATTGGATTGATGAAATAGAAGGGCAAATTCCCAGAGAATTAGAAGGCACGCTATTTAGAAATGGCCCCGGTTTACTGGATGTAAATGGGCAATCTTTTCATCATCCGTTTGATGGAGATGGGATGATTAGCAAAATTACTTTTACCAACGGTCGTGCCCATTTTCGTAACCGCTTTGTTCGTACAACTGGGTATTTGGCAGAACAAAAGGCAGGAAAAATTCTTTATCGCGGTACTTTTGGTACTCAAAAACCCGGTGGTTGGCGAGCGAATATCTTTGACTTCAAACTCAAAAATATAGCTAATACAAATGTTATCTATTGGGGTGGTAAACTGCTAGCACTGTGGGAAGCTTCTGAAGCATATCATCTCGATCCCAACACTCTTGAAACTTTGGGAAATGAATATTTTAATGGTGCTTTGTCAGCAGGTGAAGCTTTCGCTGCTCATCCGCGCTTGCAAAAGAATTGTGAACAAGACGGGGGCGAACCTCGCCTAGTAAATTTCTCGATTAAGCCAGGATTATCTACCACCATTACTATTTTCGAGCTAAACTTAGTGGGTGAAATTGTTAGACAGCAAGCTCATAAGGTTCCCGGCTTCTGTTTCATTCACGATTTTGTTATTACTCCCAACTACTGCATCTTCTTTCAAAATCCTGTCACATTTAATCCCATACCTTTTGCCTTGGGAATACGTGCGGCAGGAGAATGTATCAAATTTCAACCAAATCAGCCAACTAAAATTATAATTATTCCCCGCTTTCCCAAAGAAGGGCAAGAAGAGATAAAATTTCTGGAAACTCAGTCGGGTTTCGTCTTCCACCACGTTAATGCTTTTGAGGTAGGAGAGGAAGTTTTGATTGATTCTATTTGCTACCAAGATTTACCAGAAGTGGAGCCTAAAAGCGATTTTCGACAAGTTGATTTTGAAGCTTCTTCACCTGGGCAACTTTGGCGATTTTATCTAAATCTCAAGAATGGGACAGTCCAGCGAGAATTGATTGATAGTCGCTGTTGCGAATTTCCCAGCATCCATCCGGCGAATGTGGGACACCCTTATCGATATCTATATATAGGTGCGGCTCATGCAGAGAGTGGTAATGCTCCCTTACAAGCGTTACTGAAAATTGATTTGCACTCTGGAGAAAAACAGTTTTGGAGTGCTGTACCCCGTGGTTTTGTGGGTGAACCGATTTTTGTCCCGCGCCCAGATTCTGAAAAGGAAGATGATGGTTGGGTATTAGCTTTAGTTTATGATGCTGCCCATCACCGCTCAGATTTGGTAATTTTGGATGCTAGTGATTTCTCTAAAGGAGTGATTGCAAGGCTACATCTTAAGCATCATATTCCCTATGGTCTGCATGGAAGCTTTACTTCTGAAGTTTTTGGAGAAATTTAATCTCTTATTTGGATGAAACCATTTTTTCACTGGCAATGATATGCAAATCGATATTTTTGAGCAAGCGCACCAATTTTTGCGTCAAAGATCCTTTGAGGAGCATTTGCCAGCGCGATCGCTGACTCTCTCCAATTACAATTTGGGTAATCCGATATTTCTCGGCGACTTCTGCGATCGCATTAGCTACGTTACTGTTGGTAACACGAAGAAAAGTACCTTCAAATTCGTTACAGAGTTTCTCACAAGTGTGGATGTGTAGGCTTTCCTCCTTGGTGAGGAACCGTTCTGGATCGGCAACAAACAAAGTATAAAGTGGGGCATTCATGTAGCTAGCTAACCTCGCACCCCGGCGTAACAACTGTACTGAGTTGGGATAGGTAGATACACACACCAAAACGCGCTCATGAATATTACAGGATTGTCCATTGTGGGTAGTAGCGATCGCATTTTCTTCTACGTTGTCTGCGACTTCGCGCAAAGCTAACTCTCGCAAAGCAATCAGGTTACGGCGTTGGAAAAAATTATCGAGGGATTGCTGGATTTTTTCGGATGCGTAAATCTTGCCTTCTAATAACCGTTCTTGCAGTGTTTCTGGCGTAACATCTACCACTAATATTTCATCCGCATCATCCAGAATTCTGTCAGGAACACGCTCACGGACTACAACCCCAGTAATTCTAGCTACTAAGTCATTAAGACTTTCCAAATGTTGCACATTCATTGTGGAGTAGACATCAATACCTGCTGCCAAAACTACTTCTACATCTTCGTAGCGTTTTTCGCGTGGGGAACCAGGGACGTTGGTATGGGCAAGTTCATCGATTAAGGCTAATTGGGGCGATCGCTTTAAAATAGCATCTGTATCCATATCCGTTAGTGTCAACTCACCACAAAGATATTGCTTACGGGGTAAAATCTCCAGTCCCTCTGCCTTCTCCTCCGTATCCTTGCGTCCGTGAGTTTCCAAAAGCCCAACGATGACATCAATTCCTTCTTGTTTAAGTGCGTGTCCCTCTTCTAGCATCCGGTAGGTTTTGCCTACTCCAGGAGCCATACCAATAAATATTTTATGTTTACCCCGCCGTCGTGCCGGATAAAGTGAGTAACTTCTAGAATTTAAAGGTGCAGTGCCATTCGAACCAGTATTATTATCTGACATTTCATTCTTGGTTTCTATCGCAATCCTATTTCATCGGAAAACAGCGCTTTCCCCATGCTTCTTATAAATACTGTTAGCAGTAGTAATGCGTTTAGCCCGTGGTGAATAGTAAATCTGATTTCTTTGCTCACAACTCGCAACTGTTTTGCCCAATGCCCAATGCCCAATTCCCAATGCCCTATGCCCTATGCCCATTTATTGATTTTGCTGACGATTAATATCTTGCAAGTCAAGAGCATAATTCAATCGGAGAACATTGACTCCTGGCTCACCAAAAATCCATAAAAATCTGCCATCGGTATACTTGTTAATTAAACGTAGAATCTCATCTTCTTTAACTCCCCTTGCACCTGCAACCCGCGTCAATTGCTGTCGTGCTGCTTTGAAGGAAATATGCGGATCTAAACCAGAACCAGAGGTATAAATCATATCAGCGATCGGTTGAAGATTTTCGTCTCGCAATTGATTTGCCTCTTCTAGAATCCGCTTTAGTAGCTCTGGATTACTAGCAGCAAGATTGCTGGCTCCAGATATGCCAGTTGGCTTTGCTTTTTTTCCTTGGCTATATCTAACAGTACTGGGACGAGGATGGAAATATCGCTCAGATGTGAATAGCTGACCAATCAAAGCTGAACCAATTGGTTCATTATTTAGATTCAGCATAATGCTGCCATTCGCTTGATAGGGCAAAAAAACTTGACCCACTACAAGAATGATCAGAGGATAGATGATTGCAGTCAACAACCAAAGCATTAGAGTTATAAAAATTGCTCTGATAGTTTCTCGAATAATAGCCATAAAAACTTTTCCAATTATTACTAAAATTAATTTTTAATTTTAATTCTTTTACCCAATTAGAACGATGTTCAAAGATGCTGCTGCTAACAGCATAAATATCTAGGGCAATTACCACATTCAAGCACAGCAGGATAAAAATAGCGAGTGTGAGTGTTGTTTAAGCAATTGCGACCAAACAAAGAACATCGCCTGTATCAGATTTATCGACAAAAACTTTTCCCAAACATCGACCTGTTTATTCATATTCTTTTGGTTCTCTCTCTCAACGGTAAAAGTAAAAATGTTTATTATTTTACTTTGGTCAAGATGCGCTCGTTTCGCAGCGTCTCTACTTTTTCTATCCTTAAGCCAAACCTACAAGTGTAATCAGTATGTCTATCAACTTAATGGCGATAAATGGCGCAATCACCCCACCTAAGCCATAAATTAAGATATTGCGTTGGAGTAGCTGATTAGCTGTCAGTGGCCTAAACCGCACACCCTTCAATGCTAAGGGAATCAAAGCTGGAATAATCAAAGCATTATAAATCAGCGCTGATAGTACAGCAGACTTAGGGCTAGTCAAATTCATAATATTCAGGCTTTGTAGATTAGCAGCGACAAATATCACTGGGATAATTGCAAAATATTTAGCAATATCATTAGCGATAGAAAATGTCATCAAAGCTCCGCGAGTAATCAACAATTGTTTACCAATGCTAATAATATCGATCAGCTTTGTCGGATCGGAGTCCAAATCTACCATGTTGGCGGCTTCTTTTGCAGCTTGTGTCCCTGTATTCATGGCAACGCCGACGTTAGCTTGGGCTAATGCGGGAGCATCGTTAGTCCCATCTCCTGTCATGGCAACTAGTTTACCTGCTGCTTGTTCCTTTTTAATGACACTGATTTTGTCTTCTGGTGTGGCTTCAGCGATGAAGTCATCCACTCCAGCTTCTTTAGCAATGACAGAAGCTGTAATTTGGTTGTCTCCAGTTAGCATGATGGTACGCACTCCCATCCGTCGCAGTTGCTCAAAGCGATCGCGGATACCAGGTTTAACTATATCTTTGAGATAAATAACCCCATAGATTTCGTTATCTAGGCTAACTGCTAAGGGCGTACCTCCCAAGCGAGAAACTCGTTCGTAGGCAGCATCCAATTCTGGCGTATCGCGTCCGTTGCGAGAACGGACAAATCCTTTAATGGCTTCTACTGCTCCCTTCCTTGCCTCATACCCACCAGGTAAGTTAGTCCCACTCATCCGTGTTTTGGCGGAAAAATCAACTCCTTCTGCCTGGTTGGAGTCGAAATCAAACCGTGTTACTAGTCTTTCTGCCAGTCGAATAATGGATTTACCTTCTGGCGTATTGTCAAAAACACTAGCTGCCCACGCAACATTAGCAATTTCTGATATTGAATGACCGTTGATAGGGATAAACTCTTCCGCCAAACGGTTGCCGAGGGTAATTGTACCTGTCTTATCAAGAACTAAAGTGTTTACATCACCACAGGCTTCGACTGCTTTTCCGGAAGTGGCAATGACGTTAAATTGGGCAACTCGATCCATACCAGCAATACCGATGGTACTGAGTAAGCCGCCAATGGTTGTAGGAATTAATGCCACTAATAGGGCAATTAAAGTTGGTATGCTGACTGGACTATTGACATAGTAAGCAAGTGCGGGCAGAGTTACCACGACTAACAAAAATACTAAGCTGAGAACTGCCAACAATACTGTCAGGGCAATTTCATTGGGTGTTTTGCTGCGTTCTGCCCCTTCTACTAAGGCAATCATCCGGTCAATAAAGCCTTTACCGGGGTCAGTAGTGATGCGGATAATTAATTCATCTGAGATAATCCGCGTCCCACCAGTGACAGAACTGGAAACATCAGAGCCTGATTCTTTTAATACTGGTGCAGATTCTCCAGTAATTGCCGATTCATCTACTGAGGCAACGCCCATAATTACCTCGCCATCGGCGGGAATGATATCGCCAGCAACGACGTAGATGTTATCGCCCTGTCTCAGGCTGGTGGATGAAACTTCACTAATTGTGCCGTCGGGAGCGAGTTTTTTAGCGATCGCCTCTGATTTGGTTAATCGCAAGGCATCAGCTTGAGCTTTACCCCGCCCTTCTGCCAATGCTTCAGCAAAATTGGCAAACCAAACTGTAAAGAATAAAATCCCCGACAGTAAGCCATTGAAAAGTTGCGGGTTCTTTTGTAGGGCTGGGCCAAATAAATTGGGATCAATCGTGAGCAATAGAATGATGATTGTCCCCACCCAAACCACAAATATTACTGGATTTTTGATTACATACTTAGGATTGAGCTTGACAAAAGCATCTCTAATTGCCCTTAAGTACAGCCACTTTTTACTTGTCCTTGCTTTTTTACGTCCTTGACGGCGATCGCCAGAACGAGGATTTGGCCGTCTAGCTCTGAAGTTAGTTGCCACTTGATTCATGAATAAAGTTAGGAGTTAAAAGTTAAAAATTAGGAGTTAGGAGTTAGAAGTTAGGAGTTTCCAATAAAAAATACATCCAACCTTTAGGGCACACTATGCGATCGCTAACACAATGCCAAAGCGATGCTCGTTCCTACCTACCTCTGTTCGCGTTCGATTGTCACCAGAAGGACGGACGATCGAACGCGAACAAGGTGTCGTAGACAAGACTCGCTAACACCAGTCGCCTACGGTAGGAAACCCTCCTACAGCGATGGATTCAGCACAAAGCACTGGCTCCCCTACAAAACAGGATAATTTATTTATTTTTTGGTATTCTCTTAATTCCAGACTTATAACTCATAAATTTTCTAATTGCCAGATGCTAGTTTCAAACCCTCAGCTATGGGGCCTAAAGCTAAAACGGGAAAGAAAGTCAATACTCCCAAAACCAATGTCACTCCAGCAGTGATACCAGTAAATACTAGAGAATCAGTTCTTAGGGTACCAAGGGTTTCTTGTACTTGTTGTTTGCGAGACATACCGTCAGCTAACAGCAGGATGGCAATTATCGGAATGTAGCGTCCTCCTATTAAGCTAACTAAAGTACTCAAGTTCCACCACAGGGTGTTATCTCTCAACCCTTCCAAGCCGGAGCCATTATTTGCGGCGGCTGAGGCGTATTCATAAACTACTTGAGAAATACCGTGATAGCCAGAGTTACTAATTCCAGAGAGAGAGATGGGATAAGCCAGGGCGATCGCACTGGGAATCAAAACTAGAATTGGGTGAATCAACAACACGACGCTGGCGAGGACAATTTCGCGTTTTTCAATTTTGCGTCCTAAAAACTCTGGGGTGCGTCCTGCCATTAGTCCAGTTAGGAACACTGTAAGAATTAAGTAAATAAATAAGTAAGCTGTTCCAGTGCCCTGACCACCCCAAATAACCTGGATAAACAAGTTGAAGAGAGTCGAAAATATTCCTTGGGGCATCAAAGAATCGTGCATCCCATTCACAGCGCCAGACATAGTAGCAGTAGTCATAACTGCCCAAAATGCTGTTTGTAACCAGCCAAACCGCACTTCTTTCCCCTCTAAATTGGGTTGTTCTAATCCAAAGGCGTTATTAACTAGGGGATTACCTTGCAATTCTCCCACGGCTGTCACTCCCACCAGAACGACAAAAATCACAAACACCATCCAAAAAAGCAGCCAAGCTTGTTTGATGTTGTTGGCGAATATACCGTAGGTGTAAATTAAGGCTGCTGGGATAGAAATCATGGCGATCATTTCTATCAAGTTAGAAGCGCCATTGGGATTTTCAAAAGGATGTGCTGAGTTTACGCCAAAAAAGCCACCGCCATTCTCGCCCAAAAGTTTGATCATTTCAAAGGATGCCACCGGGCCTCTGGCAAGATATTGTGTCCCGCCTTCTAAGGTTCTCACATCCATAGTCTTCGCTAATGTTTGTGGTACACCTGTTAGAAGCAAAGCGATCGCTCCAATAATCGAAATCGGTAGCAATATGCGCGTAATTGCACGGACAATATCGACATAAAAGTTTCCTAACCTTCTACCCGTCAGCCCGCGAATAAAGGCAATTCCCACAGATAAACCGGTGGCTGCGGAGGTAAACATCAAAAAGCCTAAAGCAGCTACCTGGCTAAAATAGCTTAAGGTTGTCTCACCAGCATAGTGCTGCTGGTCGGTATTAGTTACAAAGGAAATGGTTGTATGCAGTAATACATCCCAACTGGGCGCACCGAAACCGTTAGGATTCCAGGGCAACAGCCTCTGAAAATATAACAGTAAATACACTGAAATACCCATAATCAGGTTGCTGTACAGCACAGCCCGAATATACTGCGAACCCGTCATATCATCTTTTCTGCGAACACCCGCTAGTACGAACATACTTCGTTCTATGGGGTTCATTAAAAAATCCAGTAGTGTTCTTTCTCCCAAGAAGACATGGGCGATGTATCTACCAAGTAGCGGAGTAATTGCTATGACAATACACAGCGTTAAGCCAATTTGCAAAAAACCTTGTCCCATATATTTCGCGCCGGGTAAAATTTAAGTGCTAGCAAGCCAATTATTAGAAATAACAGATTAACTGTTGAAGTATTTGATTTGGAGGAATTTAGTGATATCTCATATCACCGCCATTTTTTAATCTAGATTTACTATTTTCAGTTATTGCTATCCAGATACTTGTTTAAATTATTGTTAAAAATATTTAATCTTTACTTTTAATTCATCTATTTTGCTAGTTAGTATTATTTGTTTATACAATACATTTTGGAAGTTTGCTACGTTCAAAGAATATAAATATTTAAGAGGATCTTATTAAATAAATGACGGTATGGGAAGGTTGTGTTAGATACTCTGGCCCTTGTGGACAACTACCCAGTCCCCAATCCTCAGCCCCCAGTCCCCTTTTTTGCATCTGGACAATCGTAATTTTCGGGTTAATGCTCAAGTGAATATTTGCAGATATAGATTGCAGATAAATCATAATCGCTGAATTAAATAGTTGTAAAGATTGTAGGATAAAGATTTTTTAGTAAATCAGAAATGACGATATTAAGTCGATTAGTGGCTATGAAAGAAGCTATAAATGGGCGTGGGGAGACTTATGGGCTAATAGCGATCGCCTTTGCGATCGTCATAGGCTTAGAATATTTGACACCACCTGAGTACGTATTTGGCTACCTCTACACAGGGACAATTTTGTTAGCAGATTCTCGATTGAGTCGGAAAGCAGTATTGGTGATCACTCTTGCCGCTACAGGATTAACATTATTGAATTTGTTTATCCCCGGAAGAGAAATAATTGATCCCCCAACGTTGGCAAATCGGCTGATTGCAGTATTGGCGTTGATGGTAACGGGTTGGTTAAGCGATCGCAACCACCGCAATGAAGAAGCGATCGCTTATACCCAAGCACAATTACGCTCCCAAGAACAACTAGCTATTATGCGTGAAGATTTTGTTTCTACCCTAACGCATGATTTGAAAACACCCCTATTAGGAGCAATTGAAACGCTGAAATATTTTCAAAATGAGCAATTTGGTGAAATCACGCCAATGCAAGCAAAAGTCCTCCAAACTATGGCTCGTAGTCATCGGAGTACACTGCAATTAGTCCAAACTCTTTTAGATGTATACCGCAATGATGCCGAAGGGCTGAAACTACAGATATCACCCGTTAACTTGGCAACTGTGGCAGAGGAGGTAATCGCTACCCTGGCTGAACTAGCGAGAACACGTCAGGTTTATATTTCTCTACACTATGGCGAATCAGATTTTCGTAGCTTTCTCTGGGTAAATGGCGATCCTTTGCAACTGGGGCGAGTCTTCACCAATCTCCTGAGTAATGGTATTAACCATACCCCCCGTGGCGGTAAAGTGGAAGTGGTACTTGAAGGTTATTCTAGCGATCAAGTGGTAAAAATACTTGATACTGGTTCCGGCTTTACAGAAGAAGAATTACCCCACTTATTTGAGAGATTTTATCAAGGACATAGCGATCGCCACGTCTCAGGATCGGGACTAGGGCTTTATTTAACCAGGCAAATTATCGCTGCTCATGGGGGTACAATTTGGGCAGAGAATCGCTCACCACGGGGAGCAATGTTTGGTTTTCGACTCCCAGCTTGTCCACCACCGGGAGTAGGGGAGCAGGGGAGGCAGGGGATATTGACCAATGACCAATGACCAATGACTAATGACAAATGACCAATGACCAATAACAAATGACAAAAATCTTACTAGTTGAAGACGATGAGTTGTTTCGGCTTGGTCTGCGGATGCGTTTGCAGCAAGAAACTACTTTGGAGATTGTTGCAGAAGCAGAAGATGGGGAACAAGCTGTAGAATTGGCAAATCGCTATCCCCTGGATTTGGTTTTGCTAGATATAGGTTTACCGGGCATTGGTGGGATTGAAGCTTGCCGCCAAATCAAGCAGAAGCACCCAAATTTACCAATTCTGGTTTTAACATCTCGTTCTGAGAAACCTCTGATTTCACGCTTAATTGCGGCTGGGGCCCAAGGTTACTGTCTGAAAGGTATTCCTGCTGAGTCTCTGATCTTGGCAGTGCGATCGGTTGCAGCTGGCGCTTCATGGTGGGATCAAACGGCAACAACAGAGATTAGAGCAGCTTTTGAGGGCAATTCTACTGCGGCGCTGCCTGCAAAAACTGAGGGAAACCTAGAAAATCCCCTAACGAAGCGCGAGCAAGAAATTTTGGCACTGGTAGCAGCTGGCAAAAGCAATCAAGAAATTGCTGATATTCTCTACATTGCCCCTGGTACAGTGCGGGTTCATGTTCATGCTATTTTGCAGAAACTAGAAGTACGCGATCGCACTCAAGCCGCAGTCTTAGCGATCCAAAAAGGATTGGTAGCACCAGAATTGTTGATTAATTAGATTAAAATTCAATCTTAAATACTTTTGTAGTAAGGACTTTAGTCCTCAGATATTCAAGCACTGAAGTGCTTACTACAAACCTATCAATGGACTATTTCAGATAAACCAGATTTCTCAATCTTTTAGCCCAAGAAAATCACATAATATTTAATGGGTCTACATCAATAGTTAGGCTAACAGACGAAGGACAAAGCGATCGCACTTCTTCCCAATCTGGCAATTGTGGTAATGCATCGGGAGCAAATTTAATCAATATTTGCCAGCGATAACGATTAGCTACTCTTAAAATACTCGCTGGTGCTGGGCCTAATATCTCGAATTCTTCTTCTGTACTCAAGGCTGTAGCAATAATTTGCGCGGTATTTTGCACTTGAATGGGATCGAGACTACTTAAGCGCAACAAAATTAACCGCCCATAAGGGGGATAATTGAGGGCTTGGCGTTGTTCTAACTCAGCTTGGGAGAAAGAGTGATAATCGTGCGATCGCACTGCTGCAATTACCTGATGTTCTGTAGTGTAAGTTTGTACAATCACCCTCCCCGGATCATCGCCTCTACCAGCACGTCCAGCGACTTGAGTCAAGGTTTGAAATGCCCGTTCACTGGCGCGATAATCTGATAAATTTAGCAATCCATCGGCGGCGACAACGCCCACAAGTGTCACCTGTGGTAAATCCAAACCTTTGGTGAGCATTTGTGTACCCACTAATAAATCTGCTTCGCCGTTGGCAAACTGGGTGAGTAGGGTACGGTGTGAGCCTTTATTACGCGTGCTATCGCTATCAAAACGAATATATTTTAAGTCTCGGAACTGTCGATCTAATTCCTGCGTTACTCGTTGAGTACCGCTACCGAAAAATTTCAGGTAAGGGGAACTACAATCGGGGCAGAATTTGGGATGCGATCGCGCATAATTACAATAATGACAGCGCAATAATTCCGGCGCTTTTTCTTCGGTGTGGTGGTACGCCAGTGACACATCACAATGCGGGCATTCCAACACATACCCACAACTGCGGCATGAGACAAAAGTACTGTGTCCCCGACGATGGATAAATAAAATTCCCTGTTGTTTTCTCTCTTGCAACTGTTGCAAAGCTTCTTGCAGCGATCTACTAAATATAGAACGATTTCCCTGCTGCAACTCTTGCCGCATATCGACTATTTCCACAGGCGGTAAAGGGCGAGAATTGATGCGTTCGGGCAAACTTAAATAATGAGTGCTGAGTGATGTTAGCGGTAGCGGGGCGTTTAGCCCGTGCTGAGTTAAGAGTTGTTAGTTATGAAGCAGCTTTCCATTCAAAACTTTTAACTCCTAACTCCTCAC
>NZ_JAAGOG010000511.1:0-393 GCF_010747425.1 Nostoc sp. UIC 10630 | reverse complement strand
GATTGCTGCTTTTAACAGAACCGTAGCTGTAATGATTTCTATATTAGTAATGTTATGTCTGACTGCTGCCGTAACTGTATCTTTCTTGAAACTTACATCTAGTATAAACAGTGCATTTCTTGTATTCCTGCCTGTAGTAGTAGCAATAGCTATAGCACTGGTCAGTCTTTACATGAGTTACCAAGCAATAGAAGGAAATCAAAAATACAACTTCATTCGTAATACTGCTATTGCTATAGCTTCTAAAGGTAGTACAAATTTTCATAAAGCTGACTTGACTAATGCCAGCTTTAGGAAAGCGCAGCTTAGAAATGCAGATTTGAGAAATGCGACTTTAATAAATACTGATTTCTACCAATCTCAAATGCTTGACTATGCTCAACTTGAAAAAAC
>NZ_JAAGOG010000326.1:0-5714 GCF_010747425.1 Nostoc sp. UIC 10630 | reverse complement strand
GGTAAAAACCTCGCCCGCAAGTGGCGCGAAATAATCCAAATTTTATGAGGAAGGTAAAAACCTCGCCCGCAAGTGGCCCGACCTGTTCATCCCTTTCCCCTTTCCCCTTTAACCTTTTCCCTTTTCCCTTTTATATATGTACTTCATTTACCTGAAATGTGCTGTATCTGTCGTTGTAGTTAAATCAATTATCGCTCAACATGAGTCACCGTATTTTCTGACGACTCAATTAGGATGGCTATATGCTAATTCTCCTCACTTTTTATCCAGATAACCTGGAAATATTCACTCATAGGGATGTCGATACAGTACTGAAAAGAATTGATGCTTCTCAGAATATTTGGTTACGCTGTGTTCAATTCCGCGATCGCACTGGAACAGCTAAAATTATCAAACATTTTGAACTCAATCCATCTCGTGTTAACATGATTTTCAACCATTCCCCTTTAGGAATTGATGAAGACGTAGAAGATTGTTTATTTGACAGCTATGAAATTCTAACTGCTCAAATAAAAAATCATGAATTTGAGGTTGCACGTGGCAATATTGTAGTTGGAAGTAATTTTATAATTACGTTTGAAATCACTGAATTAAAAGTTTTAAGTATTTTAGCTAATAATTTACAAAAGCGCCCTCTAGATATCAAAAAATGGGGGATAGACTATCTTTTTTATCTCATTTTTAAAGAAATCCTGAATAATTATCATATTGTCTTTGACTATATTTCTAGAAAGCTTGATGATTTAGAAGATGAAGTTTTAGATGATTCTGGTGATGAATCAACGTACCAAAGAATTGCCACCATGAGGCAATCTACTCGTTCAGGACGGCGTAATTTCCAAAGTATTAAGTCACTTATGGCTATTATGGATTACGATGATTTTCAATGGATCACCCAGCCAGTGAAAGAACTGTTCAAAGAAGAATTGGTTCATCAAGTTGATAAATTATGGCAAGAATATCAAGCTTTGAGAGCCTGGATGTCAGAATTAATGGAAATCCAACGCGATAATATTGCTAGCAAAACTGGTGAACGAATTAATCGCCTGACTATCCTCTCGACCGTATTCTTACCAATTACGTTCATGTCTGGTTTCTATGGTATGAACTTCAAATATATGCCGGAATTAGAGCAACCTTGGGCTTATCCTGCTGTAATCGGCGTAATGATCTTAATTGTGATTTGTAGTATTGCTTATGTTAAAAAACAACGTTGGTTGTAGCATCTATCAAGTTATAGGCTATTACTGGAATAGTAAAATTTACATCTTGTTTGGCTTTGCTATATGCTTTCTGTTAAGTAGACTGCATTAACCCTAAATCGGTAAATAAACGTGAATCTCCCATTGATTATTCGTGCTGAAGAACACAGCGAGAAAATAGCTATCGCTACAACGGATGGATCATTTACCTATCGGGATTTGCTCCACACTTCCAGTCAAATAGCAACAAGTCTTCTTCAGAATACAAAAGATTTACAAGAGGAGCGAGTCGCCTTCCTCATCCCACCTGGATTTGAGTATGTAGCTACTCAATGGGGAATTTGGCGTGCTGGTGGCATAGCTGTACCTTTGTGTGTTTCCCATCCGCGCCCAGAATTGGAGTATGTAATTACCAATTCTGGAGCATCGATTATTGTTGCTCATCCTAATTTTGAGGGTATACTGCGTAGTTTACCGCCGCAGGCATCGCTCGCCGAAGAACACAATTTGCGATTTATCCTCACCTCAGAAACGCTTCCATCTAATATTGCTTGTCTCCCAGAAGTAGATATCACTAGACGCGCCTTAATTCTCTACACTAGCGGTACAACAGGTAAACCCAAGGGTGTGGTTACAACTCATCAAAATATTCAAGCGCAAGTGACTAGTTTAAACACCGCTTGGGAATGGACATCTAGCGATCGCATTTTACATATACTGCCACTACATCATATTCATGGAATTATTAACGTACTGACTTGTGCTTTATGGGCTGGCGCGGAGTGTCATCTGTTGAGCAAGTTTGATACCGAAACTGTTTGGAATCGAATTGGTGACGGTAACTTAACCCTATTTATGGCAGTACCAACGATTTATGTAAAGCTCATTACCGCATGGGAAAATGCCTCTAGGGAACGCCAAAAAACAATGTCAGAAGGCTGTGCTAAGATGCGCCTGATGGTTTCCGGTTCGGCAGCATTACCAGTTCAAGTTTTAGAAAAGTGGCAGACTATCAGCGGCCATTTTCTACTTGAGCGATATGGGATGACTGAAATCGGCATGGCGCTATCTAACCCTTTACACGGTGAACGGTTGGCTGGATATGTAGGAAAGCCTTTGCCTGAAGTTGAAGTGAGATTAGTAGATGAGAACGGATTAGTCTCAACCGGAACACCAGGAGAGATCCAAGTTAAAGGGCCCGGAGTGTTTATAGAATATTGGCAAAACCCCGAAGCAACCGCCAAAGCCTTCCAAGATGGCTGGTTTTGTACTGGAGATACCGCCGTCATGGAGAACGGTAGCTACCGCATTCTGGGACGGATGAGTGTGGATATCATCAAAACCGGAGGCTATAAAGTTTCAGCTTTGGAAATTGAAGAAGTATTGCGATCGCATCCAGATATTCAAGAATGTGCAGTGGTTGGGGTTGCAGATATAGAATGGGGTGAACGGGTTTGTGCTGCATTAGTATTGCAAGGGTTACAACCTTTGACATTAGAATCTTTTAGGAGTTGGGCAAAAGAGCGATTGGCTGTTTATAAAGTGCCAACCCAAATTTTGATAGTCGAAGAATTACCGCGCAATGCAATGGGGAAAGTGACTAAGCCAACAGTGGTTGAGCTATTTCGAGCATAGCGATCGTCAAGGCGCAATTATACCTGGAGTTTTAAACCTTAGACATCTCCGAAAAAGAATGTAGAGACGTAGCAGTGCTACGTCTCTACAAGGTTTCTGGGTAACGTATATTTAATTTCTGGAGATGTCTCTTGTAACCTCTTCAACTTAAGTAAATATAATTAACTTGATCAAGCCTTAGAATCTGACAAATGAGTGAAATAGACCTATGAGTGACTTAGTTTTTCTACCCGCTCATCAACTTGCTCAGATGATTCGCGATCGCCAAGTCTCTGCTGTCGAAGTGTTTGATGCTTACCTGGCGCAGATTTCTAAACACAACTCAAAGCTGAATGCAATTTGCACCTTAGACGAAGACAATGCTCGTACCAGAGCAAAGCAAGCGGATGAAGCCCTAGCTAAAGGAGAACACTGGGGCGCTCTACACGGTGTCCCTATCACAATCAAAGATATCTTTGAAACAGTAGGACTCCGTACCACAGCAGGTTACATTCCTCTCAAAGACTACATTCCTCAACAGGATGCCACCGTTGTCGCCAGGCTGCGGGCAGCAGGAGCCGTTATCCTGGGAAAAACGAATATGGCAGAACTGGCTGGTGATTTTCAAAGTACAAATTCTCTGTTTCCACGAGTAAATAATCCCTGGAATCTTGACTACACACCAGGAGGCAGTTCTGGAGGCAGTGCTGCTGCTGTTGCAGCCGGACTTTCATCATTAGATGTAGGCAACGATCTTGCGGGTTCCGTGCGCCAGCCTGCAACTTTCTGCGGCGTGTATGGTTTAAAGCCAACAGATCGCCGTATTTCTACCGCCGGAAGTATCCCTGAAGTACCGGGAATGCCGCTATGCTTGCGGCAAATGTTGACTATTGGTTGTTTTGCGCGATCGCTCGAAGATATTCGCCTTTGTTTCTCGCTCATCGCTGGTGCGGATCTACGTCGCCCAGATGTGCCACCGATTCCCCTTGATACTCCATCAGGCAAGTCTTTGCAGGATCTTAAAATTGCTTGGATTGATGAATGGGTGGAAGTTCCGGTTGCTGCGGAAATTCGAGGCGCAGTACAGACAGTCGTGCAAAAACTCGCTCAAGCAGGTAGT
The DNA here is from genome assembly GCF_010747425.1 of Nostoc sp. UIC 10630. Classification (NCBI taxonomy): domain Bacteria; kingdom Bacillati; phylum Cyanobacteriota; class Cyanophyceae; order Nostocales; family Nostocaceae; genus Nostoc; species Nostoc sp. UIC 10630. The sequence goes on along the minus strand of NZ_JAAGOG010000326.1, from coordinate 1,778 downwards.
TATGTTGAACGCTGGCTTCCCAAAGACTTTGATTTATCGACAGTGTGGAACCTCTGCGGGCGGATGGAAGCATATATCAACAACTACGCCCAACCCAAGGATCGCTATAATGTGATACGCAACTTAGAGTTACTCTTTCGCACGGCAACTCAAGGCGACAAAAAACTCCGAAAATTGGGGAATTTCAGCAGCTTTCTGCCAGAAATTTTGAATCCCAGCCTCAGAGGATATTTTGAGACACTCACCGAACGCGATCGCTTCATTGCCCAAATGGATGAAGCTTTAGAAGCGTGGGATGTATGGCTCACTCCTGTGACAGCAACTCCTGCATTTCCCCATTGTCCGGCTTGGAGCGCCATTGATATTGAGGGTAAATCCTATCCTCATGCGGTGGCAAACGGTGCTTACACCATGCCATTTAATCTCAGTGGTCATCCTGTGGTGGTCATTCCCATCGGGCAAACCCACAATGGCTTACCGATTGGAATGCAGATTGTGGGAAAGCGATGGCGCGAGATGGAGTTATTGGCGATCGCTCAAGAACTTGACAAAGTGGTTGGTGATTTCCGCCATCCATTGGGATATTGAGAAATGGTACTAATTAAACTTCACCGTTATTACGCAAAGCGGCTTATTGACAATGCTGCAATACGTAAGGTACAAGATAAGCAAGTTGGCGCGAAAAACCCCAAGTATGTTACGAAACATAAATAGGCTTTAAGCTCTTACTAATGACCAATGACAAATGACAGCTTTGCTAGTTAGCTTTAATTGCGCCGACCTACTTAAGGACAATTCAAAAAACTTAAAATCGCTATGAGTCTTTTTTGTCTAGTTCATGGCGCTTTCCAAGGCGCTTGGTGTTGGAATTTGTTAATTCCTTATTTAGAAGCGCAAGGTCACAAAACAGTAGCAATAGATTTGCCAATTGAAGATGCGTCTGCAAGTTTATCGCAATTTGCAGATGTAATATTGCAAGCGCTTCCAAAAACTGATGATGATATTGTGCTGGTTGGTCACTCAATGGCTGGTACTGTTATTCCCCTGGTTGCAGAAGCGCTTCAAGTACGTCAACTGGTATTCCTTACCGCGCTTATTCCATACCCAGGAACTAGTACACTTGAGCAATTTTCTCATCATCTCGATTTTGATAGCCTCAAATCATTAAATTACGAACCAAAAGAGTCACATCAACTCAAACAATTTGATGATGAACCTTATATGTTTAATCCTGTTTCTGCTGGGAAAAACTTTTCAGATGAAGCAGTATTGATGGAATTTTTTTATCAAGATTGTCAGCCGGATGTAATGCGCTGGGCACTCTCAAAAGGACGTTCACAGCAATCAATGGCATATATTTATGAGGTTAATCCTCTGAAAGCTTTACCAAAAGTAGAGTATAAATATATTTTTTGTACTGATGACCTGATAATCTCTCCTGCATGGTCACACTACGCTGCACGTAAGCGCTTGGGAGTTGAAGCTATAGAACTGCCTGGAGGACATTGCCCACACTTGTCTCGTCCTGCTCATCTGGCCTCAGTATTAACTAAATGATCGCAAACCTTATTGTAGATAATCGTAGGTTGGGTGGAACGTAGTGAAACCCAACAAATCCTCGAAAATGTTGGGTTTCGTTCCTCCACCCAACCTACACAGTTTATGGTTTTTGAATGAATCAACAAATGCGAACGCCGAATCAACAAATGCGAACGCCAAAGTAACAAATGCGAACGCCAAAGTAACAAATGCGAACGCCAAAGTAACAAATGCGAACG
>NZ_JAAGOG010000021.1:0-66922 GCF_010747425.1 Nostoc sp. UIC 10630 | reverse complement strand
CCCCTACTCCCCCTGCTCTCTACTCCCCACTCCCCAATCCCTAGAACACCCGATGTTGTAAAGAAGGCATTTGACGACGGACTTGTTCTAACCTCGTTGGCTTGATTTCTGCGATCGCAATTCCCGGTTTTTCCCCAGCATCGGCTAAAATTACACCCCAAGGGTCGATAATCACGGCGTGGCCGTGAGTTAGACGGCGACCGTAGTTATTCCCCGTTTGGGCGGGAGCAATGACGTAGGCGGTATTTTCGATGGCTCTGGCTTGTAGTAGTACTTGCCAGTGATCTTTGCCAGTAAAGGCGGTAAAGGCGGCGGGAATAAAGATAACATCGGCTCCCTTCTCTGCCAAATGACGATACAGTTCAGGGAACCGGACATCATAACAAATAGAAAGTCCTAAATTACCAAGTTTTTCTGAAAAATAGACGGGGGGTAATTGCGTACCAGCCACAACAGTGCTGGATTCCCGATAGGTGTTGCCGTCGGGGACATCAACATCGAATAGGTGTACTTTGTAGTAACGGGAAAGTTCTTGACCGCTTGGGTCGATAAGTAGAGTGGTGTTATAAACTTTGCCTGTATTGTCTACAGGAAGTGGAAAGCTGCCGCCCAAGATCGTAATTTGAAAGCGTTGAGCCATTTTTTTGAGAAATTTTTCACTTTCAAGAGCGATCGCATCGCCTTGCGCGAGTTTATCTTTTTCTTCGCCCATATAGGAAAAGTTTTCTGGCAAGCCAACCAATTCAGCGCCTTGACGCACGGCAAGCTCTATTAATTCTTCTGCCTGAGCCAAATTTTTGTGTAGATCGGGCACACTTGTCAATTGAATAGCGGCGGCTAAATAAGACTTCATAGATTCAACAACGAACAGTTGATTTATGGAAGATAGATTATCAAAATATATCGCTACTTCAACATCTATGGAACTTAATTAGAAATACGTCAGCCAAGATTTTCTTTAACAGACTTATTTTATTGCTAGTTTTAATCTTCCTCTAGGTTCTGGCAAACTGAGCAAGATTGGCATTATTTTACGATCAAACCCTGATAAAAGTTACCTGCTGTGGATATTTCTATTCTTGTTCAAACATTCATCGCTGTGTTTGTCCTAGCAGATGCTGTGGGCAATATACCAATTGTTTTAGTTTTGACCAAGGGCATGATGCCAGACCAAAGAAACAAAGTTATAGATAAAGCAATTATCATTGCGATCGCAGTTCTTTTGCTATTTGCTTTTGCTGGGCAAGTAATTTTAAATTATTTGGAAATTAGTATCGGCTCTTTGCGAGTAGCAGGAGGTGTATTGTTGCTGTTAATTGCTTTACAAATGCTGCGGGGAGAATTAGATCAGCCAATTATTGAAGAAGGACGCGATGTTGCAATTACTCCACTAGCTTTAGCACTACTAGCGGGGCCGGGGACTTTGACAACGGTGATGTTGCTGATGTCGAAATCACAAAGTCCACATATTGCTGCGGCGGTGGGTATCTTTGGGGCGATGTTTATCACTTGATTGATTTTGCGTTTAGCAAATCTGATTGACCAGTGGATTGGTGCAGAAGGTGGAGTGATTGTGACTCAGCTTTTGGGTTTTCTGTTGGCGGCGCTAGCAGTGGAAATTGGTAGTACGGGAATTAGAGAATTATTTTTGAGCTAGAAAACTCTTAAAAATATTCTGAGATTGTATACAAATGTAAACAAGTTTGAAAAACGAGAAATTCGCGTCTCTCAAACTTGTTTGTAAAAATTAACCTAAAGCTAGAACAACATTGATAACTCAAAGGGATTTTGTTACCAATTGAGTTTCAAAGATACTTTTCTAAAGTGGAAGCTAATGTACTTTTAGGTACAGCACCTACCACCATATCTACTTTTTGTCCATCTTTAAAAATCATTAATGTAGGAATACTGCGGATGCCGTACTGACTAGCAACTTGAGGATTTTCATCCGTGTTGACTTTGACGACCTTGATTTGACCTTTGTACTGTTCGGAGATTTCATCGACAACAGGAGCTACCATACGGCATGGTCCGCACCAGGGTGCCCAAAAGTCAACTAAAACTGGTACATCGCTGTCGAGTACTTCTTGCTTGAAACTAGAATCGGTAACTTGTGCGGCTGTTGACATGCCTAAAACCTTCGCCAATAATATCTGAACTTGGTGAAAATTCTACCATAGCAAAAACCTCAGCTTGGGAGTCTAAGGATGTACATTTGCAAAGAAGCTCTCGAATTTATTTACAAACATAAGGAACCGCCCGAACAGTAGTCCGGGCGGAGTGTGGTGTGAGGAGTGAACGGAAACATTCGTCTCCGCTATCTCTATTGTAGGCGACATATCGAATTTTTCCAGCAATTGTTTAGGGGGCTGGAAAAATTTATTGAAGAATTTGGGAGTGGAGAGTGGGAGTAGAGAGCAAGGGAGGCAGGCGAGGCAGGGGGAGCAGGGGAAGAATAATAACCCATGCCCTATGCCCCATGCCCCAATTTTATTTCCCCATACCTAATTGTTGAGCTTTTTGGTAAACTTTACCCTCGGTTAATAGGGAAGGCGCAATCACAACTTCCACTTGCTGCATTTCTTTAATATTTTTGGCTCCTAAAGTGCCCATGCTCGTCTTTAAGGCTCCTAAAAGATTGTGAGTGCCATCATCTAATCCGGCTGGGCCAATGAGTATTTGCTCTAGGCTACCGGTGGTGGCAACGCGAATGCGGGTGCCACGAGGCAACACCGGGCTAGGAGTTGCCATACCCCAATGATAACCTCGTCCTGGGGCTTCTGCGGCTCTGGCAAAGGGTGAACCAATCATCACACCATCAGCACCGCAGGCGATGCATTTACAAATGTCGCCACCGGTGATTAAACCGCCATCAGCGATAATGGGAATATAGTTGCCAGTTTCGTTATAGTAATCATCTCGTGCTGCTGCACAATCTGCGATCGCAGTTGCCTGTGGCACGCCCACACCCAACACCCCACGGGATGTACAAGCAGCACCGGGGCCAATTCCCACTAATATGCCCGCCGCCCCAGCTTTCAACAAATTCAACGTCACGTCGTAAGTTACGCAATTCCCCAACACCACAGGGATGGGCATGGAACGGCAAAATTCGGCTAAATTAAGTGGTATTACAGACTCTGGTGACAGATGTGCAGTAGAGACTACTGTAGCTTGAACAAAAAATAAATCGGCCCCAGCTTTTGCTACCGCCTCACCGTATTTACTTGCACCGGCTGGAGTTGCGCTTACCGCCGCAATGCCACCTTGTTGTTTAATTTCCTGAATACGTTTTTCAATTAATTCCGGCTTTATTGGTTCGGCATAGAGTTCTTGCATCAGGGCAACAAATTCATCTTTCCCCACAGAAGCAATCCGATCTAATATTGGCTCTGGGTCAACGTAGCGAGTGTGAATCCCCTCTAAATTGAGGACACCTAATGCTCCCAACTGTGACAAACGTACAGCCATGCGAACATCTACTACCCCATCCATTGCACTGGCAATTATCGGAATTTCTCGCTCAATATTGCCAATACGCCACTTAGTATCTGCCAAACTGGGATCTAGTGTTCTGTTACCAGGAACTAGAGCAATTTCATCTATTCCGTAAGCTCTGCGAGCTGTCTTTCCCCGCCCAAGTTGAATTTCCACGCTTTAACTTTTATTCAAATCTGTTTAAGCTAGGGTATCAAATTGTGAGATAAGTTGGGGCGTTTTTTTCCCTGAGCTACACAGATAAATTCCATTTACGCAAGTCACCACTCAAAATTTTGGTGGACGCAAAGTATTCACTAAGCAACCAAATGAGCAAAAACAGTTAATTGGTTTTTATATTGTGTTGTTTGAGGGTTAATGTTGCGCTAGTTTTGCGATCGCTGTGGTTTCATGTGTCTATTATTACTTAGTTATTATCACGATTATTGGCATTAATGCTCTTAATTTACCTATCTTGAGTTACATCAAGACGATCAAATTCCCACTGATGATTTACCGTTTATTTTTAGCTGCATCCACACCAGTGTAACCAGTTGCTATCCAAAGTATCGCTCTTGCTCCATCGCGGATAGATTTTTCAATAGATTCAGGGGGTTTTTCTGAAGGGACTGGCACTGGTTTTAAATAAATACCTCGACTACCCAAAATAATTTCGCCGATGACACAAGCTCGGCGCATGTGGAAGTCTGAAGTAATCAAATAAACGCTCTTAATACCACGAGCTTGCAAATCATCTACTAACGTAGTAAAATTAGTAACTGTATCTACGGCTTCATAATCCAAATGTAAACGCTTGGGATCAACACCAGCTTTGGTAAAGACTCGTTGGGTGAATCTAGGTGGACTACCGCCGGTAATCCAAATTGGTATATTTGGATGCTGGCGAACAAATTCGGCCGTAAACTTCTCTCGCTCTAAACGTCTCGTTGAACCACCCAACACTACAACTGCTTGCGGCTGTACAAATTGGTTTTGTACTTCTTTGTATCCCCACCAGATGATTAGTGGTAAGACAAAAGCCATAAAACGAAAAGATTTACTTGTAAAGAGTAGCTTATTCAAGGCTCGATAACTTTTTTTACTGAGTCCAAAATTTCCTCTAGCTAGAAGAAAAATCAATAGTTGATAGTAGAGTAGCAAACTCCTCAATAATCCGCCCAAAAATATAAATTTGGGTGACTTTCATGTTACAGCGCGATTAAGCGGGTTTGAAGTTTTTCCTTTAATTGATGGATTATCCTAACCTGTATCGGAAAATTCATCAAAGGGTTCTAGCACCTTATCGAAGAACTCCATTTAGGTTATCTCGAAAATCTCTTTCCTTTTAGAAGAGACTTTGAAATTTCCCCCTTCCCGACACGGGAAGGGAGTTAGTTTTTTCGTGGGTTTTTCCAGATGACCCCAAATTTTACGTCTCTACACGCTGTATTGAAATATGATTGGCATCTATCCTACTCGCTAGTTGCTGCTTCTAGCCAGATTTCCACATCATCCGCTAGTAACTTCTGTGCAGCATCTAGCATTGATGTTGCTATGTCTTTGAGGTCTTCGCGGTTGTTCAAATAAGTTTTCAAGGCTTCCATTGGGTCGATGCTGCTACTTGCGCTCAATTCAGGAATGCGGGGCCTGGCTAATTGACTTACTAATTCTGCTTGAATGGTGTAGGTATGAGCCGGACTTAAAGCAGTATGTAGAGAGGAACTATCAATTAAGTCCATCTGTTCGGAGCGGAGTTTGTAAATTAGCCGCACTACAGCATCTTGAATATCATACTTAGCGATCGCTTTCATTAACACCGCTTGCGGCTCATCTGCTTTCGAGATATCCACCTCAATGGTGCGGAAAGTCCGAACTGTTAAGGGGCAAAATTCCCATTCAGCTCTTCCTCGCTCCAGTTCCAGCATTACATAGCCTTTGTCTTCTTTTTCTTCACTAAAATCTACCCGCTCAATACTTCCCGGATAAATCACCGGCGGGTTGTTGGATTTATTGAGGTTCTGGTGGCGGTGGACGTGTCCCAACGCTACATAATCAAAACAAGGTCGCGTCAGCAAAGATAGGGGTAGAGTAAAGCCTTTACCTACTGCCAAAAAGCGTTCTGCCCCCAAGCTAGCATTGTCAGCCATCAAGTGGGCCAAAAGGACAGTTGGTACATCAGGGTCAAGACGACGAATTTCCCCTTCCATTACAACTCGCAGACGTTCCGTTAACAGTTCGTTGACTTCTGCTAAAGACGAACCTTCAGTCTCTTGGCGAGTCATCAGGGTAGAACGAGTCAACCAAGGGAGGGTAATTACCTGCACTTTGCCATTGCGGGTTTCGATGCAGTGAGTAGTTAATGTATCACCGACAACAAACCCTGGCACTCCCAAAGTGCGGTAAATATTTAAACTCGCTCCTCCTTGTCCTTGGGAATGTTGGTCGTGGTTTCCTACCAACAATACTGTTGGAATATTGGCATCCATAAGACGGCGAAATTGGCTGGCAAAAGCTTGTTGTACATAAGGCGGTGGTGTCGCATCCGGGAAAGCATCACCACCAAATATCACCATATCAACAGCATCTGTCAGCGCTCGGTCAATACATATAGACAAAGTATTGACAAAATCCTCCAATCGTGTATTTAATCCAGTTGTAGGATTAATTCGTCCGTGGGAGAAGCCGCTTCCCATGTGGATGTCGGAAAGATGGAGGATTTTAATCATATTTGTTTTCGTCCTTAGTCATTTATCCTTTGTCTAATACTAATGACTAATACTTCGGCTTCGCTCAGTACAAGTGACAAATGACCAATGACCAATAACTAAATATGAATTCCGCATTCTGTTTTATCACTTCCCCGCCAACGTCCAGCGCGTTCGTCTTCACCTTCGCCTACTTTGGTGGTGATAGGTTGGTCGCCGATGCTGGGATAACCTTTGTCATGGAGAGGGTTGTAGATAACTCCATGTTCAGCCACGTAAACCCAGCTGTCTTGACGTGTCCAGGTAGCAATGGGATTTACTTTCAACCGACCTTTACCATCAAATTCAAATATGGGCATATTCGCACGGGTTACTGCTTGGTCACGGCGACGACCGGTAATCCAAGCGACGCTGTTGAGTTCGTCTAGACCCCGTAACAGTGGTTCAATTTTTGTAATGTGGTGGAATTTAGCAATGTCCGTATCCCAAAGTTTGTCGCCGTATTTGGCTTCAAAGGCTTCACGAGTTTCTACGTCTGGAGTTTTGAAAGTTTGCAAGTCCAGATTGTAAATTTCTTTGGCTTTGGCAACTAATTCTAGGCTTTCAGGGAAGTGGTGCAAGGTGTCGAGAAAGATCACAGGAACGGGATGCTTCAGTTCACTGTAAAGAATATGGGTAATTATCATGTCATCCACGTTAAAGGCGCTGGTTTGCACCAATCCCGTTGGGATATTCTCTATAGACCATGCCAGTATCTCTTTAGGAGTGGCAGTTTCAAATTGCTCATTTAATTTTTCTAAGTCAAAAGCGATCGCTTGGTTTCTAGATGCCGTGGAGACTGTCATGATAATCTTCTATTCAAATATTTCTACCTTGATTAAGATTTATTTTACTCCATAAAGGCGCGTATTCCGCTCGGAGTTCAGGTATTTATTCTGTTCGGAAATTACTACATTTGGGAACTGGAGAATAGGAAGTGGGGAGACAATACTGCTCGGTTAAGGATTTTTAACTCGGAATTGGGTTTTGGGTAAAGATTAAAGGGTAAAGGTTAAAGGTTTTTCTTTCCCCTTAACCGACAAGTATTGAGTGGGGAGACTAGAAGACTAGCTCCTCATAAGTAAAAACCGATACTTAATTTGTAAATTAATTTTTTGTTAAGAAAATTTACGGGACTTTAAGTTTTACAGCGCTTTTATAGATATTTATACTGATTTTGATATGGTTAAGGAACTATTAAAAAAGGATTTTTACTTAAATGAACGATTCAAAATTCAGCAATCCATTAGGCCAATCTATAATTATGGGCGCTTTAATGATGTTAACCAGTGTTGGTGTTATTACAATAATGAACTTTTTCTAAGATTCGGAATTTCTAATTTTAGCAATAAGACTTCATATAGTCCTGCTCAAAACTGAGTGGGATTTTTATTTTTGATCCAGATATATCAGTGTATATTAATTTTCTTCTGTGACTTTCGGTCAAAAAAGATTTTTAAGCAGTGTTTTTACGTAGTTTTAGTTCAGAGAGCTTAAAATTGGTATCCGTCTAATGACCGACTGGTGCTTTTGCTCCGGCACCGCCTTTACCCAAGAATAGTAATAGAGGTAATGAGCAAAGGAACCCGATCCCTACCGCTCGAAAGCAATCTGCGTAAGATAAAACAGCAGCTTGAGTATCTACTGTTTGACTTAATAAAGCTAGTGCTTGTTGCTGTGCTGTTGCCGCATCCATACCTTGGCTTTGAAGTGCCCCATTAAGTAAATCTAAACGTTGATTGGTTTCTGGGTCATAAGGGCTAAGTTTTGCTAACAAGATAGCTCGATGAAAAGTTTGTCTTCGGTCAAGCAGAGTAGTAAGTAGGGCAATGCCGATACTGCCACCCAGTTGTCGAGTCAGGTTGTAGAAACCAGATCCAGCAGAAACATCTTGTTTGGGTAGCGGGCCTAAAACTGCCAAACTCAAAGGGAGAAACATCAACACAGTAAAAGCCCCACGCCATACCAATGGCCAAAATAAATCATCTGTGCCTGTTTGTGGGGTAATTGCTGCTAGTTGAAACATAACTCCAGATGATCCAACAGCGCCCATTGCAATTAAAAATCGGGCATCAATTTTACTGGACAGCTTGCCTAATAGAACCATAACGATCGCAGAGGCTAAAGCACCAGGCGCTAACAATAGTCCTGTCTGCGTTGCCGTAAAGTGCAGTACACTCTGAGCAAATATCGGCACTGCAAAGAGTGTGCCATAAAGCCCCATACCCACTACTGCTGAGAGAACGCTTCCCGCAGCTAAAGAACGGTGACGCAAAACTCTCAAATCAACGGCAGGATGGGCTATTTTCAACTCGTACCAAATAAATAGCCCTAATCCGATAATACTGGCGATCGCTAACGTGGTGATGAAACCGGAGGAAAACCAGTCTTCTTTCTCTCCTTCTTCTAACAAAGTTTGCAGACAGCCGATGGCAATAATCAAAAACCCAATGCCGAACCAATCGACGGATTGGCTTTGTGTCTCGCTTTTGTCTTTGTCTTTGGGCAAAAACATGAAGGACATTGCTACTGCAACGATCCCGAAGGGAATATTAACAAAGAAAATCCAGCGCCAGCCCAAACCATCTACCAAGAATCCTCCTAAAGTCGGGCCGATAGCCGGGCCAGCAATTACACCTACTCCAAAAACTGCTTGTGCCAAACCCTGTTCAGCAGGTGGAAAAGTCTCGAACAAAATTGCTTGTGCTTTAGCTAGCAACCCGTAAACCTTGAAGAATTCGGGAAAGAACCAGCATCGGTAAATTGAATGCTAACCCGCATAAAACCGAGGCAATGGTAAAGCCAATCAACGAAAAGATAAAGTAAGTTTTGCGTCCAAAGTAATCTCCCAGCCATGCAGATAAGGGAATTAAGACGACATTTGCGATCGCATATCCAGTTACTACCCAACCTACCTCACTGACAGTTGCACCCAAACTAGCCTGCATATCCGTCAGGGCAACGTTAACGATACTAGTATCAATTACTTCTAAAATTGCACCCAGAGAAGCTGTCAAAGCGATCGCCCACTTCAATGGCCCGTGGACATAACCAAATTGATCAAAACTAGAATGTTTAATGTTGGTAGCCATTGTCAGAGCGATTCCCAAAGCAAAAATTATACATCTCACGTATACGCTACGGTAGCGTATCATATAGGAATGGTCAAGGGAGACCTCAACGAAAAGCGGCAGAAATACTTATGCTAAAGATGGATAGTCATTTTTGCTGTTTTCGTGCATGAAAACTGGGTAGTAGGGCTTCTTCGTTTCCCAGATGGTACGTTCTATGCCCAAAGGTAGAAGCAAATTGCCAAGAAGATATTTCTTGGGGATGATATTTTTATGAGTAACCAAATCAACAGTCCTTCAGGACGACCACGTAGCATCCACGCTGACCAAGCGATTCTGCAAGCGACCTTAGATTTGCTTGCAGAGGTAGGATATCAGAGCATGAGTATAGAAGCGATCGCTTCTCGTGCTGGAGTTGGTAAAACGACCATCTATCGGCGTTACACTTCCAAAGAAGAACTAGTTGCAGACGCGATAGAAAGTCTGAGAGATGATTTAGCGATCCCCGATACTAACAGCTTTTGGGGAGATATGGATATTTTGATCGAGAATGCCGCCAAAAAGATAGATAGTCCCCTTGGTCGTCAGACACTCGCTTTAATAACTAGTACCGCGTCTAGCAATCCTCAGTTTGCAGAGGTTTACTGGACAAAATATATAAAACTCCGACGTGAAGCATTCTCTAAAGTACTTGAGCGTGCCCAATCTAGAGGTGAAATACATAAGGATGCAGACGTAGATTTAATTATCGACCTGGTGAGCGGATTATTATATTATGCACTGATCTTTAAACCCACAACTGAGCCCGTAGAAGCATATATGCGCCGCACAATAAATCTTCTCCTCAAAGGGATTGGGAATTAGGCATAAGGCATGGGGACAAATCTGAAATAAGGCTTTCTTAGATCAGAACTTTAGAGTGACAACGAGAATAACTATGCCCAATACCCAATACCCAATTCCCATTCCCCATTCCCCCTTCCCCACCTTTAACTTGTTAGCAAAATAACTTTTCACGAACGGTTGTAAATGAGATGATGGATTAATTAGAGAAAAAGGTGAACAATTGTTATTTTTCTCCTTCCGCTTCTGGTTGCAGAATAGCATTACAGTACTGAATGAGGGTTGTCAAGCGATCGCTAATCGTCTGAAGTCTCGTCTGTGCAGTCGATGCCTGCCGCGCTCCTTGCAAAAACATCACATCTATCGCCAACAAACGCAATTGCTTGCTCATTTCCGTTTGATAAGACTGTACTCGCCAGTTTTCATCAGCCAAAGGCACAATCTGCTGTCCGAAAAATTGCTGCAACGAGGCTACACGCTCTCGCAGTTCAGGCGCAGCGATTTGGGTCGTTGTGGCATAGGAGCGTAATTGCTCTAGCAAGGTTACGAGTGCCAAATATTTCTCAGGGTTTAAAGACATCCAGTGCTAGTTAAGATAGTATTAGTGTCAAGTAATTTTTCTTTTACAATAAACTTTCTTAAAGGCTTATTAGCACTAAAAGCCTCAAATCAGGATTTGAGGCTTTGTTTGCCATCAATGGATTTTCAAGGTTAATGGGCGACAGCATTTTCTTAGGGTGATGCTGCCACTTTTATTTATCATTCACTTATCTACCGATCCTATCCAAACCCACTTGTATGAGCAGTCTAGCTATAAATTCATCAGTTGATCTAGCCATTCCGGAATGGTTAAAAAAATGTTTGAAGGAGTTATCGACAAGTAACGGCGAAGTAGAAGATGACCGAAGGCATAGTGATGCAGTTTTAATTGGCCGCGCATTTGAATTTGCTTACCAACTGCATCAAGGTCAATACCGCAAATCTGGAGAACCATACATTGCTCATCCCATTGCTGTAGCAGACTTGCTGCATGACTTGGGAGGTAGTGCTGCTATGATAGCAGCTGGATTTCTCCATGATGTTGTTGAAGATACAGAAGTTACAAGTCAAGAAATTGAAGAACGCTTTGGCGCAGAAGTGCGGCAATTGGTTGAAGGTGTAACCAAGCTTTCTAAGATCAATTTCACCAGCAAAACCGAAAGCCAAGCCGAAAACTTCCGGCGGATGTTTTTGGCAATGGCGCAAGATATTCGGGTCATTGTGGTGAAATTGGCAGATCGTTTGCATAATATGCGAACTTTACAATATATGTCAGAGGCCAGCCGCCGCCGCAGTGCCCAAGAAACGCGAGATATATTCGCGCCTTTAGCCAATCGCTTGGGGATTTGGCGAATTAAATGGGAACTGGAAGATTTGGCTTTTAAGTATTTGGAACCAGAAGCTTTTCGCCAAATGCAAGAGCTTGTTTCTGAAAAACGGACGGCGCGAGAAGAGAAACTGGCTAGAGCTACGAACATGTTGCAAGAGCGTTTGCAGCAAGCCGGAATCCGCTTTCAGGATATTAGCGGTCGTCCCAAGCACCTTTATAGCATTTACCAAAAAATGCACCGCCAGCAAAAGGAATTTCATGAAATTTACGATTTGGCAGCGCTGCGGATTATTGTTCAAAGCAATGAGGAATGCTATCGGGCGTTGGCGGTGGTTCATGATGCTTTTCGCCCAATTCCTGGGAGATTTAAAGATTACATTGGGCTGCCAAAGCCTAACCGTTACCAGTCGTTGCATACTGGGGTGATTGGACTAACTGGCCGTCCTTTAGAGGTGCAAATTCGGACAATCGAAATGCATCATATCGCCGAGTATGGGATTGCCGCCCATTGGAAATACAAAGAAACTGGAGGTTCTAGTATTAGCCATTTGACAGGGACAGATGACAAGTTTACTTGGCTGCGGCAACTGCTAGAATGGCAAACCGATCTCAAGGACGCACAAGAATATCTTGATAGTGTCAAGGATAATCTATTTGAAGATGATGTCTATGTCTTCACCCCTAAGGGGGATGTTGTTCCTTTAAGCCCCGGTTCTACCACTGTAGATTTTGCTTATCGCATTCATACGGAAGTTGGAAACCACTGTTCAGGGGCGCGGGTGAATGGGCGAATGGTGTCTCTGTCAACCCGACTGCAAAATGGCGATATTGTAGAGGTTCTCACTCAAAAGAACTGCCATCCGAGTTTGGATTGGTTGAACTTTGTCAGAAGTTCGGCGGCGAAATATCGGATCAAACAATGGTACAAGCGATCGCGCCGCGAAGAAAATGTTGCCCGTGGACGGGAATTGTTAGAAAAGGAACTAGGTAAAACTGGTTTTGATAGTTTGCTAAAGTCCGATGCAATGCAGATTGTCGCCGAAAAGTGTAACTACCACAGTGTGGACGATTTACTTGCCGGTTTGGGTTACGGTGAAGTGACGTTGAACTTGGTGCTAAATCGTTGGCGAGAAGTGGCGAAGGGACAACAACCAGTTTCTACAGTGTCGCCATTTATCCCCAAAGAACCACCTACTACATCAAAAGCTTTACGAGATGCGCCTCCAACTACTTCCCGCGCCAGTGATTCGCCTATTGTTGGGGTAGAGGGGTTGGTATATCATTTAGCTGGATGTTGTACCCCGATTCCTGGCGAACCGATTATTGGTGTGGTGACGCGAGGTAGGGGGATTTCAATTCATCGCCAAGGCTGTCATAATCTAGAAACTGTGGAATATGAGCGCTTAGTACCAGTTAGGTGGAACCCAAGCGCCGAAAATAGTGGTCGTCCGCACACGTATCCAGTAGATGTTCAAATTGAAGCCCTTGACCGTGTAGGGGTGCTAAAAGATATTTTGTCACGGTTGAGTGACCAAGGAATCAATGTCCGCCATGCTCAGGTGAAAACCTCTGTTGGTCAACCTGCATTGATGGATTTAGGAATAGATATACGCGATCGCTCTCAATTAGAGCAAGTATTTGTGCAAATCAAGAAAATGAGCGACATTTTGAATATCCGCCGCGTTGGTCAAATTGACGAATAGATGATTGGTGGGGTGCGTTAACGGGGTTTGACGCACCAGATGGCGATCGTTTTTAGGAATCGAACCGCAGAGGCGCAGAGAAAGAGAGGAGGAAATGAATGTGCCGTGTGATTATTTAGGCGATTGCATTAATTACTACTAGTAACAGACTGCAACATTTTTTCTCGTTTCTTGCGGGCAATTTCTTGCAAATCAACAGTTCTATCAGTTTCATCTACAATTTCACCAGTTATCACCTCAAGCACATCTTCCAAAGTGACGACACCAGCGATACTTCCATATTCGTCTACCACTACTGCAAGATGTTCACGAGCTTCTATAAAATTTTTTAATAGTTTATCTGCTCGAATTATCTCAGGAACAAAGTTGACTTTTCGAGCTAGACTAGCGATTTTTTGATTGTTACTTCCTTCAACCATCGCTGTCAGTAAATTCTGTTTGAGAGCATATCCAATAATTTCATCCAGAGATTCATTTATTACAATAATCCGGGTGTGTTGAGACGCAATAATATTTGCTTTCGCCTCAGCAAGAGTCATATCTCCATAAATATATGTCAGCATGATTCGGGGTGTCATTAAGTCAGATGCTGTCACATCATTTAATCTAAACACTCGCTGAATCATTTCTGCTTCATCGCTTTCGATAATTCCCTCTTGATGCCCAATCTTCGCCAACAGCTTGATTTCAGCCTCATTCGTAGTTGGTCGTTTTTTCCCTTTGGCAAAGGGTGCAGTAACATTTTCTAGAATCCAGACTAAGGGTGTGAAAGCAATAGCAAGTCCAGCTACAGGTAAAGCCGCAAGTATGGCGAGTTGCTCAGAATAACGCTCTCCAATTGTCTTTGGGATGATTTCACCAAAGATGATAATTAAGAATGTCAATATTCCTGAAAATACACCAAGCCATTTGTCTCCTAATACCTGAACAGCAATACTACCTGTAAGAATACTACCAATGATATTGAAAGTATTATTGAGGATTACAAGAGCCGCAATCGGTCGATTCATATTTTCACGAATCGCTAAAAGTCTCACTGCGGATGGACTATTGGATTGTGCTAATTGTCTGACTCTCAGGGTTGAAACAGAAAACAGGGCTGTTTCTACACTAGAACAAATTGCTGAACCTAAAAGGATAACAAACACAATGATGAGAAGCTGTAGCATATAGTTTCCCAAATATGGGAAGCGAAAGTTGAGCTTAACTGATAGCGAAATGGGTTATACCAATTTAATGTGAAGTTGCACATATCTTGATCCCCCTAAATTCCCCTTAAAAAGGGGGACTTTGATAGATGTTTTTCCGGTTCCCCCCTTAATAAGGGGGCTAAGGGGGATCAAATTCTATGCAGCTTCATAAAAAATTGGTATTACTATCTTGTTAGCTTCTAAGTTTACCGTTTTCTTACTTTAAGCTCATCGCACAGGAAGGCTTAATTGCTTTATTCCTATAGTACTAGATTTTAAGATTCTAAGTATTTATACCATTTATTTATCAGGCTGCACCAAATCTTCTTGGCTTCTGTTTTCTTCTTGGTTTCTTTCTTTGGGTTATGAGAACGAGGAGCGAGGATGCCTTATCAAGCTTATAATTTTCCGTTCTTTTGTATCTATTTAATTCCCAACTAAATATTGAATAACTATTAAAACTTACTCTTTAATAGTTAATTTTTGAAGTTAATTACTCTCGTGAGTTTCGTAGGTTGGGTGCAGCGATAGCGTAACCCAACATAAATAAGGTGGTAATGTTGGGTTTCGTTTCACTCCACCCAACCTACATAAATATATCTTTTAAAAAACTCTAGGTTTCAACATAGATTGAGGTTTATTAACTGAAGGTTTGCTTAATTACTCTCGTGAGTCGTTTAAATTTACTTCCATAAAGACAAAACTTCTGGAAAGCTACTCTGAAAGAGATCAGAAATTACCTTATTTGTACTACTATTATATATTGGAATGCAAGAGTGATGATGTTTAAATTGCTGCCATAATGGAACTTTGAATATCTCACGATTTAATAGACTAGTGAAATTTTTAGAAAGAGCGTTGTGCTACAGCTTCATTAATTACTCAATTCTAGTTATAATAGTAGATAAAAAGATGAATTATGCCAGTACTTAATATCCTTCATTTAGTTGGGTCTGCACACAATGATTTTTACTGTGATTTATCACGTCTTTACGCCCAAGACTGTTTGGCTGCAACAGCAGATCCATCGCTTTATAACTTTCAAATTGCATACATTACACCCGATCGGCAGTGGCGATTTCCTGACTCCCTCAGTCGAGAAGATATTGCTTTGACCAAACCGATTCCTGTGTTTGATGCCATACAATTTCTAACAGGCCAAAACATTGACATGATGTTACCACAAATGTTTTGTATTCCTGGAATGACTCAGTACCGTGCCCTATTCGATCTGCTCAAGATCCCTTATATAGGAAATACCCCAGATATTATGGCGATCGCGGCCCACAAAGCCAGAGCCAAAGCAATTGTCGAAGCAGCAGGGGTAAAAGTGCCTCGTGGAGAATTGCTTCGCCAAGGAGATATTCCGACAATTACACCTCCAGCAGTCGTCAAACCCGTAAGTTCTGATAACTCTTTAGGAGTAGTCTTAGTTAAAGATATGACTGAATATGATGCTGCCTTAAAGAAAGCATTTGAATATGCAGATGAGGTCATCGTAGAAGCATTCATCGAACTTGGTCGAGAAGTCAGATGTGGCATCATTGTAAAAGACGGTGAGCTAATAGGTTTACCCCTTGAAGAATATTTGGTAGACCCCCACGATAAACCCATCCGCAACTATGCTGATAAACTCCAACAAACTGACGATGGCGACTTGCATTTGACTGCTAAAGATAATATCAAGGCTTGGATTTTAGACCCTAACGACCCAATCACCCAAAAGGTTCAGCAAGTGGCTAAAAGGTGTCATCAGGCTTTGGGTTGTCGTCACTACAGTTTATTTGACTTCCGAATCGATCCAAAGGGACAACCTTGGTTCTTAGAAGCTGGATTATATTGTTCTTTTGCCCCCAAAAGTGTGATTTCTTCTATGGCGAAAGCAGCCGGAATCCCTCTAAATGATTTATTAATAACCGCTATTAATGAAACATTGGGTAGTAATAAAGAGGTGTTACAAAATTGATATTAAAAAAATAAGCGGTGTAAGCCTGCACCCATAAAAGTATAAATAATTACTTATCTTTTGGAGTGCAGGAGGCGATCGCAGAAAAATAAAGAGCATGGACAAGCTTTTCGCTATTCATGCTCAACAGGTTTACAAATGCCATTTTTGCTTCTTAAGAATTGCTTAGTCGCCCCCTAATTCCACGAGTTTACCGATATTAAAATCGATCTTTACCCAACCTTTGAGTTGTTGGAGATTTTGTAGTAAAAGTAAAGTAATCTGCCAATGGTGCAAAGTTAAAAATGGTATCGGATCGTCCAGGCGATAAATGGCATCTGTACCTCTGACTAATCTCTCAAACCAAGTTTGCAATTGTTGCCCAGAGCGAATCCCAGTCAATCGCCAGATTTCGTGATATATCCAGTAAGTGGGCTTGCTATCTGCAAGAGGTTCCAAAGGTGCAGCTAGAGGAGTTTTACCAAGATAGGCTTCTGCAACACCTGGGTGATTGTAGAACATTGTAATCGCCGAATGGGTGCGAGGATTACATTCAATGGCATAAGCTGTACCATCTTCAGCTTGGATAAAGTCAAGAGATATTTGTCCAGTCAGCCGCAACCTTTTGACGAAACGTTGTACCCATTCTTGAATTTGGGGATTTTCGACATTTTCATAGTTAATCTGAAACGCAGAAGAATTTGAACAGCAATGCAACCTTAATTCGCCGTCTCGGACTGTGCTATGGGTGCATAATTCTTTCCCAGGAATAAATTCTTGCATAATCCAAGGTTTTTCTGGGCTGATGGGTAAACTCTTGACAAACGCTGCTGTCTCTTCTGGGGTATCACAAGGAAGTTTGGTTAAATTTAAGCGGCGAACGGAGTCGTAAGAAATACTCTTAAGAATATATTTGCGCGTTTCTTGACTAAAATCGAAGTTGATAACTTGTTCAGGATCGGTAATTTTAAAAGATTTGGGGACTGATAAACCAAGCGATCGCGCCTGATCGGTAAAAGCAAATTTATCATCCAGCATCTTGGTTATATCAGCATCGAAGTGGAAAACCTCACAATATTCTGAGAGTGCAGACTTTGCCAAAGAGTCGTAATAACTAGCTACAGGGCTGCATACGGGTACATAAACGTCAATCTTCTCTCGTTTGACAATTTCCAATAGCGCCTGAGTATAGCCTTCTGGGTCGTCTTGTGGTGCAGGAACTGTATAAAAACGACTCACAGCATTTGAGAATCTATGCCCTGATAACCAGTATTTATGACCTTCAATCAGAATAACTCTGTGTCCGGCTGCATGGAAGGAGCGGGCAAGTTGTAATGCTTTGGTCATTTTGCCGCCACTGACCAAGATATTTTGGGGATGAGCGGCTACGGCAGGTTTTTTTGTAAACGGCCTACACATCAGAGATATCAATACTATCAAAGCATTAAGCGGCAAGGCTATCAGCAGTAGTGTTAAAGTCCCGATAGTCTTGAATAGAGCTGCGATTTTTATCCTCACACCCTTTGATGGCGTTGTGGATTGGGGAAGAGATAAAGAGATTGATTGTGCCATAAATTTTTCCTTGACGTGGAATGCAGTTCTTTTATAGGGACGCACAGATGTGCGTCCTTACCGGATATTGCATCCAAATGAGAACTGCTATAACATCAGATGCCTTGAATTGAGAAGCGCCTGTTACACCAAGCGTCTAATCAGGGTTATGCCATCTCGTATCGGTAACAGAACTTGCTCTACACGAGGATCTGCGGCGACAATGCGGTTGAATTGAGCGATCGCTTCACCATTGGCTGTACGCTGTTCTGATGGCAGGTAAACTTGTCCTTGCAACAAAGTATTATCTACACAGATTAATCCGTCGGGAGCTAGTAAATGGCTATCCAAGATAATTTGGAAGTACTCTACATACTCCTTTTTATCCGCATCAATGAAGATCAGATCAAAGGCTTCTTTTTTAGCTGCCAGCTTGTGCAGCGTCTCTAATGCAGGTGCTACTTCTACAACAATCTTGCTGCCGTGGGGAGACTTTTGAAAGCAATTTTGAGCAAACTCGGCCACATAAGAGTCTACTTCACAAGCAATCAGTCGCCCATCATCTGGTAAAGCCTCTGCCATTGCCAAAGCTGAATATCCTGTGAACATTCCCACTTCTAGGATGCTTTTAGCCTTGGTGATATGCACAAACATCTTTAGTGTTTGTCCTTCAAGATGTCCTGAGAGCATTTCTTGCTCTAATTGACGCACTGTTTCACCATCACTGAAGCGTTTACTCCAGTCTTCAATGCTTGTCTTCTGCGCTAGTGCTGTCAATGCGGTCGATTCAGGGGTAGTGCAATCATCCAGATAGGGATCTAAACCTGCTGCTAATTGCAACCCTTGGCGCAGAGAAGTCAGTATCTCTAAAGGAATATTACTTTCCTCTGCCATTCTGAGGGTTTTTTGTAGCTGTGCTACCAGAATGCTATGTGGCGTTATTGGTCTTGCGGTATCTCGTCCTAAAATACTGGTCATGTTTTCACACTCCCAATAGTTTGGATTCTTCTTGAGCTTCTATATAAGCGTCAATGCCATCTCCGCCACGAGGGTATGTAGCACACAGACGTTTGTGTTCAGCTAAAGCTGCATCTAGTTCTTCACGGGTGAAATCGTTGACAAAGAAGCACTCACCAATGGGTTTAGGCATAGCTGCGCGTTGTTTCCCGTCTCGCGTCAAGCTAATAGATTGGGTAGCATACCAGAGCAAATCGCCATCTAGTAGAGGATGATCGATTGATAAACCTATACGACTCATCAAGCTCAAAATGCGATCGCGTTCTCCTGTTGTAATGTAGCCACGTCTTGCCGCAATGGTTGCAGACAGAGCCATATCTATATTGACGGCATGACCGTGAAACAACGGTATCATCGGAGCTAATTCTAAGGTCGGACTCCAAGTGTGACCATAGGCAATGACTCGATCGAGGTCTAACTCATGCAAGTTTGGAGTCTCCAACTCCAGCATAGTTTTTATTGCCTCGTAATTGAGTTTATGTGCGATCGCTTTCAGTTCCTTTGTGCCATTCACATATCCAAAGTGAGTAGAAAGCAACTCTTCGCCATACTCATACAGCAATTCAAAGACTTCAGAGTTCGCCACAACAGCAATTTTGACCAACTCTGCCATCCCATTACGAACTTGAGCCGTTGGTAATGTTTGCAAAAAGGAGAAATCGAGGATAACTTTCAAAGGAGCATGATATGCACCCAAGCGATTTTTTAACTTGCGATGGTTGACTGCAACCTTAATCGCCACACCTGCATCAATCAAACCAATCAGCGTTGTCGGAACCCGAATGTAGTTACTCTTGCGGCGGTAAGCAGCGCACGCAAACCCAGCTACATCAGTGGTTAAACCACCACCCACTACTAATACTGGTTCCTTGCGGATTAAACCAAAGTCAGAAAAAGCATCAACAATTTTCTCAAAGGTTGCAAGGGTTTTTGTAGGCTCAGTAATCACAATGGGAACTACGGTCAGATCAATACCATAGTGTCTAAAATATGACTTGATTTGCTTGCCATATAATCTGTTGACATTGGCATCAATTACAGTCAGACAACGGCCAAACTTCTCATAGCTGTCTGCAATTTCTCTGTTACTGATATCAAATGCACCATTGACATAGACAAGACTAAACTCAATTTTCTCGTAACCTTCCACGCGAAATTCAGCTTCTGTTGCTTCAAACGATGCTTGAACATTACTCATTATTATTGACCTTGATAGAACTGAAAAATTTGTGAAAATTCAGGCAATATTTGAGATTTACCCTGATGTATGGCAATAACAAACTATGCTCATGAATGCCAAAACTTTTAGGCATTCTAAAGCCAGCTTTTACTAAAAAAGCTTATTATTACCGAGCAATGCCACTAAATAGCAGCATTATTGATCTAAATTCTGTAAGCTAACCTCTAATTTAAGGTTGCCCCAAGACTAATCAACTAGTCCCATTAAGAATTTATCGTCATAACGCTTGCGCTCTTTTGGGATTGTTGACATGAATTCGGCAAGTTAACCTTAAATTTAGATTAACTTTACTATTAACTCTGCTATATCTATCTATAGATATAGAGGTTTGACAACTGTTTTAATTCGCAAAATTTCTAAGAGAGAAAACTGTATAAATAGTTGATCTCCAGGCTTCCATTTAAGATTACAGCCCTGATTAACCTTCAGTTCGCTGTTTTTTAGCATTAGTCTCGAACCTTTTATCGTTAAACTTGCTACACTCTGTTTTACTCAGAGTGCTAGTGGATTTCTAGTTTATTTTAGTTAACTTTCTGTTCAGTATTTAATATACCAACGTCAGTAACTTTTGAAAACCCAAAATTTTAATTAATCAGAGTTACTAATTACACATATCAGTTTAACTCAATACATGAGTCATTTTATATTTACAAATCTTAAAAAAGAGTTAAATTGGCTTTTTCGTTCAAAATTATAGGATTTCAGCTTAAATTAAGAGATGATTTTCTGGTTAATAACATAAAAAGTGATATATGTATTCTGCCAAAAGTATATGAAGTGAATATTTTTTTATACTAAAAGTTGATTCTACCGATGTAGTATATACCTCAGTAATGATGGATGATTAATATTAATGAGTGTGTATATTCGTTCTAATCCCTATGCAACAATTATTTCCCGGAGAGGTATTCGCCAGTACTGCTGATTTTGACATTGGTATTCGCCAACTGATACCCAGATACGATGAGATGTTGGAGGTAATTAGCCGTTGTCTACCTTCTACAAGTCTGCGGATATTAGAATTAGGTTGTGGCACAGGCGAACTTAGTCTCAAAATACTCAAACGCTTTTCAAATGCCCAAGTGATTGCTTTAGATTACTCACCTCGAATGTTACAATTTGCCCAAGATAAAATCACAGCATCTGGATATCAAAAACGTTGGGTTGGTACACAAGCAGACTTTGGTGATTGGGCAAATAATCCAGAAAAATTAAATATTGGTAGCGAATTTGATGCCTGTGTCTCATCCTTGGCAATTCATCATCTCCAGGATGAGATGAAATTAAAGTTATTTAGCCGAATTGCTGCTAGCCTCACTCAGGATGGCTGTTTTTGGAATGGAGACCCAATTTTACCGGAATCATCAGCCTTAGCAGAAGTTTATCAGGCTGCACGAGAAGAATGGTCTGTTGAACAGGGAACTGATTTAACAGAGATTCGCGCAAAGCTTGGTGCAAGCAGCACTCAAGGTTACTCTAGTCAAGACCAGCTAGCTAGCCTAGATGCTCATTTACAGATGTTGAGCAAAGCTGGATTTAAAACAGTTGCAGTACCTTGGAAATATTATGGTCTGGCGGTGTTAGGTGGCTGGTTATGAATATTTTGGGTTTTTGATACTGGATTTGGAATTTACCTGTCCCTAATCGATATTTATAGGATTAGCGACTTATGGTAACAAAACAGTAATAAATAACATTATTTCCCTTGATTAGAACTAATATATAGACCAATACAGTTCAGTTAAGAAAAATTGTAGTTTGGGTTAAGCAAAGCGCAACCCAACAAAGTCCCGGAAATGTTGGGTTTCGTTCCTCCACCCAACCTACGCAGTTTAAGTTTTTTGGCGCTAACTGAACCGTATTGATATATAGACGCTTTAGGTCTGTAAAGGAGGTCTTGCTAACTCACGCAAAGATTTTGGCTGAGACTTACATTATCTAAGCTGTCCTTGTGTTTTGATGCAATATTCCCACATCAGAAGTACCCATGAGGGTACTATCAATCCTCTACAGACCTATCCGAAAATACAGAGTAGAAAATTTTCTTCAGAAAAGAAACCAGGGACACGCAATTTGGATTCGTTTTTCTGCTCCTTTCTCCAGTGGGGTTAAAGCCACTGTTTGCCATCACTTAGTTTTAAAAGGAGAATATCTTGGATGGCTCGAAATAAAAAGAAATCAGCCGGGTTTAAGTATGAGCATCCACTTGTGTCTAGATGCCCGATTTGTTGTATTATTCCGCCCCATATACTGGAACATGTCGTTGTAAATGGCAATCCTCAACAGCGTAATTGGGCTTTTCGTACATTAAATGTTTCGGCACAGTTTCGCGGACGGAGAGATGTCGTAGGTAGTGTCTCATTTGCACCTTCTCCGGGTGAAAAGCGCCGTACCATCTACGATGCAAAATATGGTCAGCAACTTCCTGGTACATTAGTGCGCGGTGAAGGCGATCCTCCCAGCAGTGATGTAGCAGTGAATGAAGCCTATGATGGTGCTGGTGCTACTTATGACTTGTTTTATGAGATATTCGATCGCAATTCCATTGACGATAAAGGGCTACGTTTAGACTCCACCGTGCATTATGGCGTTAAATATGACAATGCCTTTTGGAACGGCGACCAAATGGTTTATGGTGATGGCGACGGAGAACTGTTTCAACGCTTCACCAAGTCAATTGATGTGATTGGGCATGAGCTAACTCATGGTATAACCCAGTATGAAGCGGGTTTACAGTACTATGGCGAACCAGGGGCACTAAATGAATCGTTTTCTGATGTCTTCGGTTCCCTGGTGAAACAAAAGATCAAAAATCAGACAGCACAAGAGGCAGATTGGCTCATTGGCGAAGGTCTTTTAGTACCAACTGTCAAAGGTGTTGCCCTGCGATCGATGAAAGCACCGGGAACAGCTTATGACGATCCAGTATTGGGTAAAGATCCTCAACCAGGCCATGTAAAAGATAAATACACTGGTACTGATGATAACGGTGGCGTGCATATCAACTCAGGAATTCCTAACCATGCGTTTTATTTAGCGGCTGTTAGCATTGGTGGCTATGCTTGGGAAAAAACAGGCAAAATCTGGTACTTAGCTTTACGCGATCGCTTAAAAGCCAAAGCAGATTTTAAAAAAGCTGCCAACGTCACCATTCAAATTGCTGGCGAACTCTACGGTAATGATAGTGATGAGCAAAAAGCTGTACAGGATGCTTGGCAAAAGGTAGGAGTTATCTAGAAGTTATGAGTGAGGAGTGAGGAGTCAGGAATAAATAGTCAATACCTTCCACTCCCTCACTCAACACTCAGGACTGATAAATCTGTTGTGTATTGTTGCTAAAGTGGGGTGTGAGAACTCTAGTCTCCCATCCTAAATATTTATCCCAACTAAATAACACAACGGAGAGCAAAAAATGCGGATATCCTTTGAACGCACAGGTGGCTTTGCTGGAATCAGCAAGAAGACAACCGTTGATACAGACACTCTCCCGCCAGATGAAGCTGCGACACTTCCCCAACTGGTGGAAGTTGCAGATTTATTTAGGCTACCGGAACTCATTACCTCGCCAAATCCTCAGAGCGATCGCTTTCAGTATAAGTTAACAGTGGAAGATAACGGTAAGCAGCATACAGTAACTGTCAGTGAAGCAGCATTGCCAGGAACCTTGAGACCCCTGATTGAATGGCTGCAAACAATGGCACAAAAAAAGTAAAAAGAATTACTTATAAGTCTTTGTTTCGTAATAAAAAATAACAAAGATGAGATATTACTACGTTGTAGAGGTATAAAATTGTTATACCTTCCACGAACTGCGTGTATTACAACTAATTAATTAAGAACTTATTTATCAGTATGATATGAATAAACCAATCAAACGAGCATTTTTAGACACCGAAGATGGGCAGATTCTTTACCGTATGGGTGGCGAAGGAGAGCCTCTGCTTTTACTTCATCAAAACCCAAGGAGTAGTGACGAATTTCGTGAGCTAATGCCTATCTTTGCTCAGACAAGGCGTGTGATTGCGATGGACTTTTTAGGACTAGGTGATTCTGATAAACCTCCAAGAATGTACTCTACCAAAGATTATGCTAAAACTGTCATTGCCCTCTTGGAAGAATTAGGTATTTCAAGGACAAGCATCTTGGGAAACCATACGGGTGCTTTTGTGGCAGGAGAAGTGGCGGCAGCATATCCTGAAAAAGTAGATAAACTTATATTATGTAATGCTTTTGGCTTCGATGAAGAAGGAAAAGTAGCCTTATTAAAAAGATTTAATGACGGTTTCAAAATAAAAGCAGATGGCTCCCACCTCATGGAAAGATGGTTAGCCCGCGCCCTATATGTAGGCTCTCCAGAATTAAATCAACGTTGGGTTTTAGACGATTTAAAAAGCTCTGGCTATCCTTTATATGCGATTTGGGCTGTACAAGATTACTGTCTAGATGCACCAAAAAGATTTCAGCTAATCAAGTCTCCTACCTTGATTTTATGGGGAACTGAGGATATGAAAATCTTTGACAAGCTAGGTTTAGCCAAGGTAGAAAATAGATATTTTGTTTCTAAAGCAATTCCTCATAGCAAGGTGGTTGAAATTGAAGGTGGAACTATCTGTATGATGAATCAAATGCCTGAAGAAATATCGCAGATAGTCATAGATTTTCTAGAAAATTCAAGTATTTGAAATATTAGAGAGCCGATTGCCAAAAAATAAGCTAAGAAAGCATATGAGTTTATTAAATCAGCATTAAAAATTAATTTAGATTGTAAAGATGCTTTACTATATTATTGCTCCATATGATTTTAAGATTGGCTGTGTGAGTGCTAAATAACATGGAAAATGAAGAAAATTCTGCAAGAGAACAAGAGGCTGATGACTTTTTACATATAGCCTCCGTAAAAGAGGATTGGGGTGGAGACGGCAGAGGGCGCATGAATTTATCAGGAAGGCGTACAGCGATCGCTAAAGAATACCTACCTCGCCAGTACCAGTTCTTTGACACGAATACCGTAATGGAAAAGCAAGGTTGGCGAGTCAGGGGAATGCCAGACAACATAGCACCTGGAAGTCGTCGATTGCTAACGTGCCATGACTCTGGTGCATCGACTTCAAGAGTGGTTTTACCACCTAAGTTTGAGGCTCCATCTGGAATCTTTACTGCTGATCTGGAAATTTTTGTAATTAAGGGTGCAATACAACTGGGTGAGTGGCAGCTAAACAAGCATAGCTACTCCTTTATCCCCGCAGGTGTAAGAATAGGTTCTTGGAGAGTACTAGGTGGAGAAGAAGCTGAAATCCTTTGGATGGAGAATGGTTCTGTTCCATTAGAGTATAAATATGCACAAAAAGACCATCCAGATGCTAGATTATGTGACTTTATCCCAGCATTGGACAGTAAATTGCTACCTTGGGGCAAAGCAGATACAGTTCAGTTTGTGCAAGCAAATAAGAAGTGGCTAAGGAAAGATATTAACGGAGGTGGAGTATGGCTGCTCACCATTTTGCCGCATTTTGATAATAAGTATCAAATGATACAACCTTATAACGAAGAAGGATATTGTTTAACGGGGTATTGTGATGTAGGAGATTATCGGATCGTAAAAGATAATTATTGGTATTGTCCTAGCTTTAGTACTCTTCCCAGGCATATCACGGATGATGGCGGCTTGTTCTTTGTTAGAGTTGATAGAGATTTATCAAAAGTTGCAACAGTCTTGTCATACGCACCTCAAGACACATAAGCTTTTAAGCAGTAAGGTTTCTATGTGGACTACTAGAAGGTCTTTTTAAATATCGTCCAATAGGTGAACCTAAAACTCGCCCATTGTTATAAATAAGATTTCCGCGTAAAAAAGTGCTTTTTACCCGCCCAGTTAATTCTACACCTTCAAAAGGCGTATAACCTTGTTGTGACTCCGACTCAGCAGCGCTTACTACAAAGCTTTCATTGGGGTCTACCAGCACCAAATCAGCATCATAACCAATAGCAATATCGCCTTTTTCTAACAAGCCAAAGCGCCGCGATGGGTTCCAAGATAGCAACTTAGCCATCTGGTTATAAGACATCCCCCGCTTGCTACCTTCACTAAATACACCAGAAAGTAAATATTCTGTACCGCCAAAACCAGACTTTGCTAACCAAATATTATTCGGGTCTTTAACATTTCTTTTTTGTTCAGCAGAACAGCAAGCATGGTCGCTAACTATCCAATCTACTTGATTGTTTAGTACTGCTTGCCACAAGTATTCCACATCAGCGCGAGGACGGATAGGAGGGTTAACTTTTGCCCAAATACCATTAGGAGTATCGACATCTAATAGCAAATGTCCAACAGTAACTTCTCGCCGAAAATTAATATGGGGAAAAGCAGTTTGCATAGTCAAAGCTGCTTCCATTGCTTTACGCGAACTCAGGTGCAACAAATTAATATTTGCACAGTTAGTTTCATTGGCCAAATAAGAAGCAATGCAAATTGCTAAACCTTCAGAATGAGGTGGACGCGCTGCACTATAAGCGTGTAATCCGCTCAGACTAGAATCATTTTCAACTATTTTGGTATAGGCATTGAGAATTTCTGCAATTTCACAGTGTAAACTCAAGCTGATAGTATCTCGCGCTTCTGGATGTTTCTCCATCAAGCGAGTTAGACCGCGCATAATAAATTCAAAATGGGCAAAGTCGTATCTTTCCTCTTTGTTAATCATCAAAAAGAGGTTTTGCTGGTCTGACAAACCATGCAACCCATAGCCGCCATAAAACATAAAGATTTTAAACGAAGATATACCGTGTTCCTCAAACAATAAAGGTATTTCGTCGATATGCTTGCTAG
Organism: Nostoc sp. UIC 10630; assembly: GCF_010747425.1. Lineage (NCBI taxonomy): Bacteria > Bacillati > Cyanobacteriota > Cyanophyceae > Nostocales > Nostocaceae > Nostoc > Nostoc sp. UIC 10630. The sequence continues at coordinate 39,943 of NZ_JAAGOG010000021.1, read as the reverse complement.
CTATAGGTGCAATGTGATAGGCGTAATCTACAAAAAAATTACCTGCGGATAAGGTCAAAACCTCTGGAAAAAAATCGCAGTAGGAGCCGCCTTTGTTAAGATAATACTGCCCTGTACGGATGTAATTTAAGCTGGTAGTCACGCCTCCCATTGCGGCTGCTTTGCTTTCAGTCAGAGCATCTTTATCAAGGGGTTGATAGATACCGACGTGCATGTGGGCATCCACGACTCCAGGAAAGCCTAGCAGGTTTTTGCCATCAAAGACCTGTTTGCCTGTGTCTGGGCTAATATTAGAAGCAATCTGAGCAAATTTTCCATCCTTAATGCCTAAATCAAGTAGTTCGATTGCATCCTGATGGGGACGAACTATCCGCACATTTTTGATAATTTGATCTAATAGGGGAGTTTCAGACACAGTAAACCTCACACTAAAATGAGTTTAGTCAGGAATTCCAACATTGAATCTGGACGAAGACCAAATCCTATCATTATATATAACGGTTTTTTATGAAATCATCTTCAGGAGAAAAAACAATGGCAAGCTTTAATGAATATAATATAGACCCAAACCAATTTACTTTTCTCAAAATATTTGAAGATAACTGGCAAGTGATTAGAGAGGAATTTAAACGCTTTATTAACCAGGCATCTGATGAAGAGCTAAAGTTAACTTACGATATTTTAGGGCCTAAAAGTAAAACGATTAAAACCAAGGGCGATTCAAAATACAGCGCTTTTGGTATTTTATTTCAAGGTCTTTTTATTGAACAATATATTCAAACTTATCAAATACAATATCCTGATTATGGGCCAGATGAGGCATCAAAAAAAGCACTTTTATTAAGAGAGAAGTATTTTCCAAATTTAGCTAATTTGATAAAAAATGTGAACTTTATTGATGATGATATCATCAGAAATGTCTATTATGGTACATTCCATCCAGGATTAGATATTAAGCTGCATGTAAACTATAACCCTCATACAAATCGTGGGTATTTGGGATTAATAGTTCCAGAGGGAGATGTGGCTATGAAAATATGCCACGATCAACTTTATTGGCATGAAGGAAAATTCCTGGTTTTAGATCATAGCTATCCACATTGTCCCCATAATTACACCAATTATGATAGAACTGTTTTGGTTGTTGACTTTTTTAAACCGGATAAGCCTAGAGATGAAGTGATCCAATTTGAGAAAGAGCAAGTCACACAACGGATGCAAGATAATCCTTACAGCTTAGGTGTTTTTGGGAAAAGCGATAAAGCTAAAGAAGAAGATTTTATCAAGTATGGTTTATCCCATCAGTTAGAGTGGGATAAAGCTTTATAAGTATAGTGTAATACCCCTTAGATTGTTGGGAAATAGTGCGTTAGTTGAACGCATAACGAACTGACACTAAATTTCAATTTCTCAACATCGCTTTTAATATTTGCACCGAATTACTTGTATCAATGAATGTACAAACCTACAGAAAGTTAATAGCAAATAAACTGAATCAAGATTTTAAATCTGCCATTAAAATTGTCGAAATTCCTATTCCCAAACCTGCTGCTAGCGAACTTTTAATTCAAAATAAATTTGCTGGTGTTAACGGTGGCTTTGATACCTTACTTTGTCGTGGTGATGTTCCATATATTAAATTAATTCCTCCCTTTGATTTGGGTGTGGAAGCTGTGGGAGAAGTTATCGCTATGGGTGAAAAGGTCAAAGATTTTCAAATTGGTGATGCTGTCATAACTACGGCACGGGGTGGCGGTTATCGAGAATATCAGGTTATCAATGCAAACTTAGCAGTGAAGGCGCGGGAAGCGACACCAGAGTTGTTAACACTAATGCCTACGGGTGTATCAGCTTTGGTTGCATTGGAACAAGTGGGGGAGATGAAAAGTAATGAAGTGGTTTTAGTTACAGCCGCCGCTGGGGGAACCGGTCATATTGCGGTGCAATTGGCAAAGTTAGCCGGGAATCATGTCATTGGTACTTGTAGTTCTGAGGCGAAGGCAAAGTTACTGAGAGAATTAGGGTGCGATCGCATTATCAACTATCGCACAGAAAATCTCAATCACGTCCTCAAGAAAGAATACCCCAATGGGATTAATTTAATTTTTGACTGTGTAGGTAAACAGGTTTTTGATACCTGCGTTGACAACTTGGCAATACGAGGACGCTTAATTGTAGTTGGTTTCATCTCTGAATACGCAAAAGATGTAGAACAAATTACACAACCACGCCTTTATCACCAGCTATTTTGGAAAGCTGCTTCTGTGAGAGGCTTTCTCATGCCTCATTATAAAGAATATATGGCAGAGGCACGCGATCGCCTATTAAACCTGTTTTACACAGACAAACTCAAAGTTTCCGTTGACCCAAAACGGTTTCAAGGCATAGAATCAATACCCGAAGCTGTAGAATATCTCCTCAGTGGTCAGAATTGTGGCAAAGTAGTTGTGAGGTTTTAAGTCACACAGCATTAGTCTATATCTAGTTAGGGTGGGTGGGAATGACACAAGACTCAGAAAATACTTTAAAAGTTGCTCGACAGGCATTTGAGCATCTTACCTATGGTATGGCAACTGGAGAGTGGGAAGCATTGTTAGATATGCTCACAGAAGATTTTACCCTTTGGTTTCCAATGGGTAAATTCCACGGTTTGAATGTCGGTAAACAGCGAGCTAGGGAATTTTTTGAGTACGTTTTTGAAGCATTCAGTCCTGGTTTGAACCTGACTGGTTTAGACCGTGTTACTAGCAATGAAACAACGGCTGTTTTTGAGTTTCGAGATGAGGGACTTTTGTTTGGACAGCTTTACAAAAATCGGGTAGCGGTTTCTTTTGATGTGCGTGGAGACAAAATTTGTGGCTATAGAGAATACTTTGGCAGCGATGGTAAATCCTATTAAATAATTCGTAATTACGAATTATTTAGTTTCTCTCAGGGTTGAGTTTGTTGATTTCTTTACACTTAGCTTCTGCGGCTTGATATGCTGCCAAATAGTCCTGACCACCCAACATTACATCACCATAATATTCATAAGGTGGATCGCCATAGATTGGCAATGGTTCATCTTCTGGATAATCTTCTTTCGATTCTTCAATGATGGCTTTCAATTTTTTAACCGTTAGCCTTTGTGCCGCAAAATACCAGAGTTCTTGGGGATTTTTGTTCAGGTGCGGTAATGTAGGATCGATAATGCGTACCTCTAAGGCATCACCTAGCTCAATCCAACTGTGTTCAATCGGCCTGTATGGCTTTCCTACAAAAGTTAAAAATCCTTGGACATATCTTGCTCCCTCAGTAGACAATGCTGCTTTATAAGCATTATCAAACGGAGTGCTAGCTCTGCTGTTTATGCGTTCAGCAGTTTCGATTGACAGCGTTTCATCCAGTAGTTTGTTCATCAATAGCAAGGATTAGAGCAGCCATGAGAATATATTACCACTCATGGGCACTGGGGAATTGGGAATGGGGAATGGAGAATGAGGTAGAAATAACCAATGACGAATGACAAATGACAAATGACAAACTCTACTTTGTATTAATCACCATCTGTAAATTTCTTAACAAGTCGCTTGAGGTGTAGGGCTTGGATAAAAGGGTTTTGACACTATTACCAAGGATTTTAATCATTTCATGATTGGAAGCTAATCCACTAACACCAATAATTTTGATCTCTGGATTAATTTTTTTCAACACATTGATGGTTGTTGGCCCATCCATGTTTGGCATCATCATATCAACCAAGACTACACTAATTTCTTGTTGATATTCTGTATATAGTGCGATCGCATCAATACCATCACTAGCTACTATAACTTTATAGGCATTTTTTTCTAACCAGCTTTGAGTAACCTCTCGAATTGAATCTTCATCGTCAACAACGAGAATCAGTTCTCCATGCCCCGGTGGTAATTCATCTCCAGATAATTTACCATCTGTCTGCATTGTTTGCGTGACGGGTAAGCAAACTTGAAACTCTGTGCCTTTGCCTACGTCAGTCACTACATTCACAAAACCGAAGTGGCTTTTGATAATCCCAAGCACTGTTGAAAGACCAAGCCCTGTGCCTTTTCCAACTTCTTTTGTTGTGAAAAATGGCTCAAAAATTCTATCTACTATTTCTCTCTTAATTCCTATGCCTGTATCACAGACGCTAATCATTACATAAGAACCTACCTTAGCATCAATATTCATTTTGGCATAGTGACTATCAACCCAGAAATTCTTTGCAGAAATCTTTAAGATACCGCCATTAGGCATGGCATCACGAGCATTAATACATAGGTTCATTAGCACTTGGTGTAACTGAGTAGCATCGCCAAAGATATTCCATAAGTTTTGCTCAGAAACATCAGTACGGATTTCAATAGCTCTAGAAAATGTTTGTTTAATAATATTTTCAATTTCTGAAATCAAATATCGCACCTGTAAGGTTTTAAAGTTCCCTACAGAGCCGCGTGAAAACCATAACACTTGTTTAACTAAATCTGCGGCGCGTTTAACATTTGTTTCCATAATTGTTAGCCATTGCTGGCTTTTTTCATCTGGAAGCTGTGCCTCTAACAGTTGCACTGTCATCAACATAGGTGTTAGTGCATTGTTAAGATCGTGGGCAATACCACTTGCTAGCGTGCCAAGGCTCTCCATTCGCTGGGCGCGGAGAAACTGCGCTTCAAGTTGTTTTTTCTCTGTAATGTCGGAGTTGACAATTAAGACGGATTTAGCTTGTCCCTCATTATCATTTACCAGTGTCCATCGGCTAGCAACGATAATCTCTTGGCCTTGTTTGGTAACTTGATATAACTCACCTTGCCAGGAACCATGTTCAACTAAAGTTTTCTGGATGTTTTTTAGTTGGCCAAAACTTTGCTTTTGATACAAAAACTGATTGGCATTCTTGCTCAATACTTCTTCTGCCATCCAACCGTATAGATGTTCAGCCCCTTTATTCCAAAATTGAATTTTGTTAACCAAATCTTGAACGATAATTGCGTCTGTGGTGATATCGAGCCAAGCTGCTTGCTCACGAATTTTTTGTTCTGCACTTTTGCGTTCACGTAGCACAGCTTGCTGTTCGGTAATATCAATTACAAAGCCCGCCATCCGAGCAACTTTGCCTGTAGAGTCTAAAAAGATATACCCGTTATTTTCAACTGTGATGTAAGTGCCATCTTTGCGAGCGACGCGAAATTCAAGGTGGAATCGCTCTTTTGCGGATAAAACACGGTTAATCTCTTCATTGAATAATTTTCTATCATCAGGATGAACTAACTCTAACCAACGCTTCAAACCTCCTACCATCTCAGGCATAGAGTAACCTAATATTTGCTCTACATTGCCACCATATTCAATATCGTTGGTATCCAAGTACCAGTCGTAGAGAATCTGGCCACTCGCTTGAATTAGTGCTTGGTAGCGATTGTTCCACTCGTCTAATGCAGCTGAATGACATCGCAGTTCTTCTTCTACTCGTTGGCGCTCAAAGATTTCTATTTCTAAACGTTTATTTTGCTCTGTAAGTTTTTTTGTGAGGTTCCGTAAACGTAAATGGATATTTATCCTAGCTAAAACTTCTTTATGTTCTAGAGGTTTAGTTATGTAATCTACTGCCCCAAGATTCAAACCTTTGATTTGATCTATCTTATCGGTTATAGCAGTTAGAAATATTACTGGAATATCTTGAGTAACTGGATTTTTTTTCAAAAGTCTACAAGTTTCAAAGCCGTCAATTCCTGGCATTAATACATCCAATAAGATTAGGTCAGGTAAGGCATTCTCTGCAATTTCAATGGCATTCATTCCATCTTCAGATACTAAAACCTTCAAGCCGTAATACTCTAAAAGCTTGAATAATATCTCTAAATTAATAGGGGCATCATCAACTATTAAAATGACATTTCTTCCATCTTTGTTAAAATTCATACTTGCCTCCTATTAAATTTGTTTTAAATTTATCGAATTTGTTGATATTTAAAATCTTTGGCAAGTTGACGAACATGGTTGGCAAAGGGCACTTCATCACCTAATTCTTCGGGAGCATTCCAATGCAAGCAAATTAACCAAGATGATATATATTGTTATTGCGATTAATTCTCTAACAAGATGCTAGGTGAACGCTCCATTTTATTAGGTACCTTGCGAGAACGCCAAAGGCGATCGCAATAACAGCTTATACTTTTACACATTTGGGTGACTCTCACTTGTGGGAATGAGAAAAAATTTTGCTAATTAGGCTATCACTTGGCTGATTTGGTGCATCACATCTTCTGCTAGATTTTTTAGATATGCACGAATTTTGGACTAGAAAGCAAAAAGATTTAATTAAAAGTAAACTATCTCCAGGAAATACCTGTATAAAGCAGAGTTATAGGTGAATACAGTTCAGTTAAGTATTTCTTCTTTTTTTTTGCATCTTTTGTCTCCTTCTCTGCGAGACGCTGCGCGATGGGCGGTAGCTTGCGGTAAGCCCTACGGGTGACGCTCGTACCGACGCTCGTTCCTCTCTACGAGACGCTGCGCGAACGCTAACGCTACCGCTACGCTAACGCCAGTTCCTTTATGCCGGGGAACCCTTCCATCGGACTGGCTCACCGCTTTGCATCTAGGTTATAAACAATTGACTTTAGAGTTTTAGCCTTAACTGAACCTTATTGGTCTATATTCTATGCAATTGAGAACCGCTATAAATAAAATATGTAGAAAATTTAAGGTAGCCCAGCTAGCTGGGCTACCTTACTATCTTTATCTATAAAATCACGGGGTTGTAGGGGTATCAAGTTTTATGCGACTCGTCTTAGGACGACAGGGGCTTCCCCAACAAACCTGTCCAGAAGGCATATTCGTCAAAACATTACTACGAGCGCCAATCACAGCATTAGCGCCGATTTGCACTCCCGGCCCAACGAAACAATCTGCTGCTACCCATGCACCATTGTTAATAGTGATACTCGCTGTTTTTAACCCAAAAGCAGGATCTTGGAGATCGTGACTACCAGTACACAGGTAACTTTTTTGGGAAACTACGCAATGTTCACCGATGTGGATCTGATCGAGGCTGTAAAAAACTACGTTATCTCCAATCCAACTGTAATTGCCAATGGTAACTTTCCAAGGATAGGTGAAGCGGGCGGTGGGCCGAATTAATACACCTTTGCCGATACGAGCGCCAAATAGTCGTAGCAAAGCACAACGCAGAATATTTAACGGTTGAGGAGTAAGGGGAAATGCGATCGCTTGTACAAGCCACCACAACAATACATACCAACTTGGCCGTCCCCGATCAAACCAAGATTGGTCATATTTGCGTAAATCTACAAAAGGTTGGTCATTTGTCATTGGTCATTAGTTATTTATCAGGAGTCAATGGTCAATAGCTTTACTTCTGCTCCTCTGCTCCCCTTTCCTGCTCCTTCCTTTGGAGTCGTTGCAGTATTTAAATGACCACCACAATTACGTAATTCGTAAAGTTTAACGCCAATTTGATATTCATATTGACTCAGCAAGCGTGCATAAATATATCCAGCTTTGCCATCCAAAAAACCGCGTTGAATTATATAAAATAAAACAAACCGTAAAAAAGGTTTAAATGGCAGGTGTACCCATACTTTTTTCAAAAAGCGCTTGCGTTGCACTGCATCACCAAATAGATTCGCGCCGATGGTACCGCTATCATCTTTACCTGTAAGAATATTAAAATAAACGCTGGCTTCCCAGTTGGAATAACGATTGTGCCGTTCTAGCCAGTGATAAAGATCGCGGAAGTCCTCGTGGAGCATATCATTTTTGAGATACCCAACTTTGCCCTGCAAAATCACATGTTCGTGAACTTCGTTGTCACCAGTATTAGGAATATCTTCTGTATTTAGGTTTTCGTAGCGGCCTTTTTTATGCTGAAATAAACGAAGATTCCAATCGGGATATTTTCCACCATAACGAATCCATTTTCCTAAGAAAAAGACGCGGCGGTTGAGGTAATAACCTGTATATTCCTGATTTTGAATTGCTTGGTCAATTTCTTCCCAAAGTTCGGGCGTGATGCGCTCATCGCAATCTACAATTAGCACCCATTCGTTTCGGAAAGGTAAATTATCTAAAGACCAATTTTTCTTTTTGGGCCAACGTCCATTGAAGTTGAATTGCACAACATTGACACCGTGGCTTTTCGCAATTTCAATGCTGTTATCTGTACTTTGAGAATCTACTACAAATATTTCATCTGCTCTGCTGAGGCTCGCAAGGCAGGCTGGCAAGTTTGCTTGTTCGTTTTTTGCCGGAATTAATACAGAAACTGGTATTTTAGATGACATATCAGTATAAATTATGTTATCGGTTATTTCTTATTTGATGTAAATAAAAGACCTTGAATAGCAGCATTTAAGTAACCAATCTGACCGTAAGCATATACAAGTTTGTCAAACCGCTCTGCTGGATCAGAAAAATATTGCAATGCTTTATACAAGCCCCGCACAAACCGTTCGCCACCTCGCTGTAATTGAGCGATTCCAGCTTTACCAGCAAGTTGCTCTCGATAGCATTCACTGATACCCTGCCACCAGCCTCGATTTAAAAACCAAGTACGTTGTAGGCGTTCTGGGGCAACATTGTGAGCAACCAGCGCTTCAGGAAGATAAGCAACTTGCCAACCACGCTGTAGGGCAAATTCGGTCATTTGCAGTTCTTCATTTGATAATAGATTTTTCCCCACTCGACCGAGATGAGGATCAAAACCGCCAATTTCTTCTAGGAAACTGCGGCGGATGGAATAATTTAAGCCTCTGGGTGTTAAGCCAGGTTGCTCGATGTAGATGTTACTGTCACCCAAGTCGTATGCACCCAGATTTGCAGCTAGCCCTGGAGATAGCCATCGTGGTTGTTCGATTCCTGGGGGCCATAAGAGAGTGACTTTGCCACCTGCGATCGCTAATTTAGAATTATTGTAATAGGCAAAATATAAAACTTGTAGCCACCCAGGACTAGCAACAGCATCGTCATCCAGATAAGCCAGAATGTCGCCACTAGCTACTTTTGCGCCTGTGTTGCGGGCGACAGATAAACCGATAGTGGGTTCAAATACATACTTCAGGCGCGGATTGTGGGCCCTTTGTTCTACAACCTCACGGGTGCGATCACTAGATCCATTATCAACTACTACAATTTCAAAGTCAGCAGCAAAATCCTGCGCTAAAAGACTATCAATTGCAGCCCCTAAATAGGTATCTCGATTGTGGGTACAGATAATGGCAGAGATTTGGGTGTCTGGCATAGATTTTATTTTGGATTTGAGATTTGGGATTTTAGATAAAAATCTTAAATCCAACACATACCTGCTGAGAGTTAATCTAAACCAAAAATTACCGACCCACCAACCGAGTTTCTTCGGAAATAATCTTTAAAACTTCACGTTTGTTGAATATGACTGTGTAAAACTACAAGTGTTTGGGCCAGTTGACTCAGGCGGGTTTCTAAAGATTGCTTGCGCCCCAAAAGTTGACGTAACTTTTGGTAACGTGCGATCGCCATACTAACATTGGGAACCTGATCTGCTGGACATGGGCGCGACCAGACTTTACCAGCATCGTCTACACCACAGAGGCGGTAGCCAGTAATCGATGATTTATAAGATACTTTCCCACCAGTAGCGCAAATTTCTTCTACGTAGTTCATCAGGCGGTCAACTTCTGCATGGCGTAGTGTTGCGGTTCCTCCCGGTTCTGGTTCGCTGGGATTAGATTCTAACCAGCCATTCACAATTGGCCCTTCTAAGTAAATATCCTGAATTTGGTTCAAAATATTTTGCAGTTCTATTTGCCAACCCGCGACAGTTTCCTGAATTTCTTGTAATAGATTCATCGCCAATGCTGGATTTGCTCCGTGGCGATGGTTACTAAAACTCGGAGTTTTTAACTTGGGTAAGCTGGGCGCTTTGCCACCATTCTCTTGTGTTTGAAAGGTTTGCACAGAGTCATGGTGAGGAAAGAAATTCTGTTCAGGAGGATAATCGCTCTCAGTATCTACGCCCAATTCAACTGTTTGTTCTTCCTGAGATGATGGAGTTTGTGTACTTTCTGCGGATTCGTTGGCTCCGACACTGATTCTAAAAGAAAAAGGCCGTTTTGTTGTCGAATCAACTGCTTCGGCGGCAGAGGCAGTGCCGCGATTCCCTAAATCGTGTAGAGTTGCTTCTATGCGTTTTAAGCCTGCGTTCATAAAGACATCCTAAAATTTTGCTGTCCCCAATGGTATTGAAGAAGAGGCAGGGGGGCAGGGAGCAGGGGGGATAATTCAGATGGGAATTCGACCCAATAGAACTAGAACCACACTTGGTTGTTGTGGGGGAATCAGACCCATGTTCTGCTTCACTCCACAGCAGGGAGCAGGGATCATTTTCCCTTGCTCCTTTTCCCCCTGCCCCCTGCCTCTTGTTGAATCATTAAGAATGGGGTTGTTGGGATTTTCGGCTTTTGCCAGTTGTGACATCAATGATGTTGGTGCTAATTTTATCCCTTAAAAGTTATTTGAAACCAAAAATCTCGCCGATAAAGTAAAAACTGTGGCCATAAATTGCAACTAGCTACTTATTGTTAAAATACTCAGAAAACAACTTTGGGTAAAATCATCTTGGTAACAGGGCCAGCACGATCTGGTAAAAGTGAATGGGCGGAAACTCTGGCTATGGAGTCAGGGAAAGCAGTTGTTTACGTAGCAACAGCGACTGATAACACAGATGACCAGGAATGGCATCAACGTATTTTAGAACACCAACAACGCCGTCCTCAAGACTGGGTAACTCTATCCGTACCTATAGAACTGTCTGCTACTCTCGCCGATGCCAAACCCTATACCTGCCTTTTAGTGGATTCTTTAGGAACTTGGGTTGCTAATCTCTTAGAGGAGGACGAATCTAGCTGGGAAAATATCGTTGTAGAGTTATTAGAGACAGTGGAGCTAGTTGCTGCTGATGTGCTGTTTGTAGCAGAAGAGGTAGGTTGGGGTGTGGTACCAGCTTATCCCCTTGGAAGGATGTTCCGCGATCGCTTGGGTTCTTTAGTGCGCCAACTAGCTGCCCTTAGTGAAACTGTTTATTTAGTAACTGGTGGTCATGTTCTCAATCTTAGTGTCCTTGGTTCGCCATTGCCAACCAAAGAGGATACTGGAGTATTCAGAAGTCAAGATTCTTAACTATTGATTCAAATTAATCCAAAATCTAAAATCTAAAATTGTCTTATGGCAACCAAACAAGAAGTTAGAGGATACCTTGCCTACTGGTTTCAGTTGGGTAAGAAAGTGATTACGGGCAACGGGAAGGCAAGCATTTTGCCCAAATCGGTGCTAAATGGCGATCGCTATAGTGAAGAATTTGAAGAGTGCTGGCAGAAAATGATTGCGCCTGAATCAGGTGATTGTCATTTAGAGGGTACGCAAGAAACCATTGCTGAATTGTTGACACCAGCATGGGATATGGTTCCTTGTGGTCGTTGCAGTATGCCAGTAGCCGCGCGAAACGTCGGGATGCCGGCATTGTTATGTCCCTGTAATAGTTTACCTAACTGGCCTAATACAGAACTGCCAGCACCACGAGAGCCAATTAAGACTCAAGATCAACTTAAAACAATTCGCGATCGGCTTGTAGATAATATTGCGTGAACTACCCCACCGCATTGCGGATAGGGAATTCCTCGATTCAGTTAAAAAAGAAGCAAGGGGGCAGGGAGCAGGGGAGACAAGGGGACAAGAGGTGAGAAGTTGAAACAAGTCTTTCCCCTTGTCCCCAATTCTCCTTGTCCCCAAACCCTCTTGCCCATGCCCAATTCCCAATGTCTCATTGACCTTGCCTCTTCGTTGAAGAAGAATCCAGAATCCAGCAATCTTTGAGTGGGGGATTCAAACCCGCCACTAAATTTTGGACTGCTGAATCTTAAGATATAGAGAAATTGAATAATAGATTTATTGAAAATCTCTTAGTTCACTTTGGTGGTAAAGAATTTGGCATTAGACAAGTTTTATTAGCAAAATCACACTGATAAATATAGGATTCTTGCCAACTTAAGGGAATTTCTAATAAATCTCGCGTTCCTGTCATACCTTGTCCAATAAATAGCAACAAAGCAATGCAGTTTAAAATCGTATGAACTATCCGCCAGCGATTGGATTTATCTTGATAAATATCTTGAACAATAGCTAACGAAAAAATCATTAGCAGTGCTGCGGTAATACCAATATAATAATGTGACCAATACCACTCATTGGTACGGCGAAATACTCCATCTTGACAGCCTAATATGACTAAGCCTGCACTAGTTAAAGTAGCAAAAGCTGCCCGCCACACTCGCGGCTTTGCCCGATAAAGAAATACTAAAGAGGCGATAGTAGCAGCTAATATTAATAGGATAAAAACAACTTGAAAAGGTGTTTTATTCCATAATTGATTGTTAATAATATTTTTGCCAATAGGATAGCTTAATCCGATTAAAGTTAATCCGACAACCGCACTTGTTAGTCTTTCACCTAATTGCTTATGTTCTACACCCACTACTGGAGGAATTTTGCTCTTACTCCCGGCTAAAATTTGCAATCTGCGTTGACGTGTTTGCCAAGCAAAATTAATCACTGTCCCAATGAGTGGAAACACGAATATGATTGTGATCGCTGGATGTAAAAGACCAAGAAAATCTGCTATTCCCATACAACACCTTTAAATTAATCATCAAATTAATCTCAACTGACAATTTAAAGCATCGTAGTACCACTTAAATTAATTTTAGATAAGAATCTGGTGAATATTTATTTTTGTTATTTTTAGCTATTTTTAAGCAAGTAAAAATTTAAATATCTTTGAAACAATTAAGTATCTAAAAACTAAACTTTTCTCATAACCTGATAGTCAATGAGCAGATAATTTCGTCTTGCGGAGAATATCACGTTGGCGTACACTGCGAGGTTTAGCTAATTTCCAAACCGAATAATATTTGTCACTATAAACAATGTCTGTTTTTAAATTATATTTTTTTTCTATCGTTTCGCGCCAAGTGTCTGAAGGATTGAATAAAAAAACATCAGCAAACCTATCAGGAATTTTAGGAATTTTTTGATTTTGAACCAATAGAAATTGTACCTTTGGCTCCAAAAGATAGCTCAGAGAAAAGACATTTCCATAATTATTACCCAAAGCATCACTAATCAAAAGTGGGCGAGTGGTCAGATTGATGATTTGGGCAACTTTGGGATTGCCATAGCTTATACCCTTATTCCACCAAGTTTCTGCTTGAAAATTAACCTTACAAGAGATTAAACCACAAATAATTACCAATCCGACGATCGCATACCCAAGATTCTGGCGTGACACGCTCTCATTATATATTTGTGTACCTAGTAAATAAGCAACAGCTACTTGAATCCCTAAATAAGATGGTATGAAATATGGTTCAGATGATTGTATACCCTCAACCATTAAATCTGGCAGTATTAGAGGCAGTGCTGGCACGACAATTAATATAATAATAAATAACCAAACTTTATAGTTAGTTCTTTGGCAAAGGAAATAAATTGAATATCCTACAAATATGAAACAAGTTAATGTAATTAAATAGTTAAATTGATTATCTGAACTAAGATTTATATCAAAAAATATTCGGCTTAATTGCATCAACAAAAATTCAAATCTAGGCATCAAAGATGACTGTGGTGTTGCCTTATCTGCTGAAATCAAAAATTGGAAAAAATCACCTATCACAACCACGAGCCAAGGCATGAAGGCTAAAAAACCTATCAATGATGCTAGAAGATAAGTTCTGACAGTTGAAGAGAACTGGAATCTGGCGGTAGTAATAACATAAATTCCGTGAGCAACTGCGACAAATGCACTCCAAAGAAATGTATAAAGACTGATTGCCAAAGTTACTGCATAAATACTCCAGATAGTAAATATTTCTGGCTGTTGTCGTTGTTTTGCTAGCTGATCTTGATCTTGTGATTCCAGGCGTATTGCTCGCAGCAAAGAAGCGCTAGATAGTAATATGGTGACTAACCAGAGAATATATTCTTGTGCTTCTTGGGCGTATACTAGTTGAATTGGAGAAATTGCCATAAGTGCGATCGCTACACCAGGAACCAATAGCGGCACATTAAATAATTCTCGACATAGCCAATAAACACCAGGAAAAACCAGCAAACTGATCAAAGCAGATAAACTTCTGATTGCCGTCACCGAATTACCAAAAATTTCCAACCACAATCTGGCTATTATGTAATAAAGCGGTGGATGCAAAGAATCTTCTTTAGCCAAAGTCATGATTGTGTCATTCAAGCTTTTTTTATTTACCCCTTGAAACTGAGCAAAACTTTCTTTGCCAATGACACTACCATTAAATAGTTTGTTTTGTGCTTCAGTTCTTGTATAACCAGAAATTCGCAATGAGGTATAGGTTTCATCATGGGAGTAAACCTTGGTATCAAGGTTAAAAAAGCGAAACAATATACCCATTGTCAATAATAAAATAATTAAAAATCGCAACCAACTCGGAGCAAATTTGAGGTGGCGCATAAGTGTTTTTCCCAATATTTTGTCTAAAATAATCCAGTCAGGCGCACTACTAGATGAAGTGTCGCAGCTACGCCCATCATCATAATTCGTAATTCGTAATTCGTAATTCGTAATTACGAGTTATATCTAAGTCTGTTCATTACACATCCCAAGGGATGTTAGGACTAAAGATAATTTTTACAATATTTGATAACGCCATCTAGCAAAATCTTTGGTATTAGATATGGTTAAAAAATCAATAGTTTTAAAGTGTCGATCGATAGCGGGAATACTGCATATTTTAGCTCCAATATTCAAGTATGCCTGCAAAATTTTAGGAATTTCCACATTATACGAGTCTGGACAATTTTGGGGCAGTTCTAGACAAGATTGTGAATTTGGATAAACTAAAATACTTGGATGCATCAAGCCATTGTTCTGAAAATAATTATAAGTGCAAATAGCTTGCGAAGGAGATTGCGTTAGTAATGATGCACAGCCAAAGAAGTATTGATTTTTACTCCAGATCAGATAATTTGCTAGCCCTTTCCATAATAGTAAAAGTGCCTGACTGTTGCGATATTCTTTAGCTATACATGCACGCCCAACTTCAACTGATGCCTGAAGCACAGAATTAGGAATTCCATTCAGATTAAATATATCGGCAGCATCAAAGCCTAGTCTTTGAGAAGCCATTGTATAGGTTTGCATCCGATAAGTTCCAATGGTTTTACCCGTTTGTTTGGAAATCATGATTAAATGATGGCAAACCGCATCAAACTTATCTATATCCATCTGCGTAAAGTTAGAAGCAGAAAATCCCAAGCCTAGTTCTAGATTAAAAACTTCAAAGCGTAACCGAAAGATTGATTCTAATTCTTCTTCGGTTGAAGCCAGTCGTAGGGTATATTTTTCAGTTTGAAGTATGGGAAAATCTTCAAAAGAGGGAGGAGGATTCAGTGAGTAATTGATGTTGCATCCAGAAACTTCCATCTATCTTCCTACTTAGATTTGCGAAAATATCCTACTATGATTTAGGCACTATACAAATAGCTCACATTATGCATTAATGTGTCGAAGCGTGATTGAGACAGTTTTCGATAAAATAACCTCTAGAGAGCTTTCTTGCTCTTTTGGATTAGAGGTATAGTGCTTTTATTATGGACATTAATTACTAAAAAATCTGGCAATAAGATACAAAATTTTCCTTTGATATAGGCTATAAATACAAGTCAAATAAAAGGACAAGGAGATAGACTTTTGCCATAAGTCTCAGCAGAATGGGGAAAGCCCCTAGATGAATCTAGGGGCTTGGATGGTTTTGGTTGCGTAGGCGTAGCCCGTCGTAGACATCGCCTACAGCCGGCAGCGCGATCGCAATCTGCGATAGATGCACTCTAAAATACTTAATTAATTACGGTGATTATTGTTGTAATGAACCCTTGTACCAGCCCAAAGCAACTTCTCCCGTAGCGTCTGATAGTAGGAATTGTTCTCGCGCAAAATAATAAATTTAGCCCGACACTCTGCCATCCGCACATCAACGCGGTGTCCAGGCCAAATAGAAGTCCCTAACACCCCATCTGTCCACAGTTTGGTACTCAAATCGTAATCCCCCAAAGGCCAAATACTCACCACAGAGCCAGGGGGTAAAACGAGTGGGCGACTAGAAAGGCTCATTGCACAAATGGGAGTGATGGTAAGCGCCTCCATACCATCGTGCATAATCGGACCATTAGCAGAAACGGTATAACCTGTGGAACCTGTGGGAGTGGAAATAATCAACCCATCCCCGACGTATTGATCGACTACCTCACCATCGATTTCCATTTCCAGAATTGAGGTAATCATTCGGTCAGCAGAGGCGGGTTTGACACAAAATTCATTCAAAGCCAGGTAACGCTCACTCACTGGTTCTAAATTAGACCCGTGACCCTCATACACCGCAGCTTGTAACATCATTCGTCGTTGGATAGCATAGCGATCCTCAAACAGCCGATCCCAAACTTTCTCTGTATCCTGAAACTCTTCCACCGACTCAGTTAAAAACCCCAGATGACCTCCCACATTCACTCCCAGAATAGGGATACCAGCTGGGGCTAAATGTCTGGCACCAGTTAAAACAGTACCATCGCCACCGAGTACCAAAGCGAGATCGATTGGTTGAGCCGCCGAAGCCAAAAAGACTGGATAAGGGTTGTCTTTTGGCCCACTTGGCCCCATCAACACCTGGCACTCGCGGCTTTCTAGTTGTTTAGCACAGATTTCTGCCCATTGTTTACTCCGGGCATCCCGCGCTTTATAAGCAATGATTACCTGCTTGAGTTGCACGCACAGTTACCACTTCAGGAGATTGAACTGCTCCATATCGACGGTATCGCGGTTGCGATAAATGGCAAGCACGATCGCTAAACCCACCGCCGCCTCGGCCGCGGCCACGGTAATCACAAATACTGTGAAAACCTGACCCTTAATTAATGTTGAGTCGAGGAAGTTGGAAAATGCCATTAAATTCAGATTAACAGCATTGAGCAGTAATTCAATTGACATCAGCACCCGCACAGCGTTGCGGCTAGTAATTAAACCGTAGATGCCGATGCAGAATAAAGCTGCTGCTAGTAATAAAAAGTACTGGAGTTGCATGAATCTGAGTATCCCTCCTGAAAAAGCTGGCTGTTTATCTGCGAATGAAGTCGCAAATATTACTCTTTTGTTTCGCTGGTTGTTGATACCAATTCTCTGGGGCGTTCTTGTAAAGTCAAAACAGTTTGCCCCACATTGGATCGTGTCAGTTGATCTGGCAAATACTCACGACGGGCCAAAATAATTGCTCCTACCATTGCTATCAGCAGCAAAATGGAAGCCAGTTCAAAAGGTAGTAAAAAGTCAGTGAAGAAATGCTCTCCAATCACAACTATTGAGCTTTCACCACCCACTACAGGAGTAGTTGAGTAAGCCCAAGGAGTAGCCAGCACCATTGTACTTAAAAGACCAAACAATCCTACACTGACTAGACCAGTAAGTAATTTACGCACCCAAGAGTTGGGAAATGCAACAAAATCCTGACGCTTGTTCACCAACATAATGGCAAACAAAATCAGCACGTTAACCGCCCCAACATAAATTAGTATTTGTGCAGCGGCAACAAAATCACCATTTAGCAAGAGGTAGATTCCCGCCATACTGATGAACACACCCCCCAGCATAAAGGCAGAATAGACAATGCTAGAGAACAGCACCACACCAATGGCTGCCCCAATCATCATCACGCCCAGTATGCCAAGTGATACTAACTGTACTCCTTCTGCTAGATTCACTGTTTTTTGTCCTTAGTCATTGGTCATTGGTCATTGGTCATTAGTCATTGATCATTGGTCATTAGTCATTAGTCATTGGTTAAATAACAAAGGACAAATGACAATGGACAAATGACAAATTACATTTATTTTTCTGTTTGTTCTACTAGGTCTTCTGGACGCGCACCTGCACGTGGTGCATCTGCGGGCAGTCCGTGGGGTTCGAGGACACCCTTGGGTAGGTAAACTAGTTCGCGCAGTGGTGTAACCATTGGGTCATCTGTTACTTTATAGGGCAGACGACCTAGGGCTACGTTGTCATAATTCAATTCATGGCGATCGTAAGTGGCAAGCTCATACTCTTCTGTCATGGATAGACAGTTAGTGGGGCAAAATTCCACACAGTTACCGCAAAAGATACAAACTCCAAAGTCGATACTGTAGTGGTTGAGTTTTTTCTTTTTGCTGGCTTTGTCGTATTCCCAATCGACTACAGGTAGGTTAATTGGACAAACGCGAACGCAAACTTCGCAGGCGATGCACTTATCAAATTCAAAGTGAATCCTACCGCGAAACCGTTCGCCAGGAATCAGTTTCTCGTAAGGGTACTGTACAGTAATCGGTCGCCGCCGCATGTGGTCGAATGTGACAGAAAGCCCCTGACCAATGTAACGTGCAGCTTGTACCGTTTCTTTGGCGTAATCACCAACTTGTTTCAGAAACTTGAGCATTTTTGGTTCACTCTCTCTTTTTAAGCTATCAGCGTTATTTATCCCTTGTCCTTTGTCCTTGGTCATTAGTCATTTGTAGAAATGACTAATAACTAATGACTAAATGACTAACCACCAAAAGCGAAGGGAAAGGCTAGTTTCAGAGCGGCGGTTAATAGAAGATTAACCAAACCAACTGGCAACAAAAACTTCCATCCTAAATCTAACAGTTGGTCAATCCGTACCCGTGGCACTGTCCAGCGCAACAGAATGGCGACAAACACTAGTAAATAGGCTTTGAAGACGGTCATCGTGATTCCCAAAGAAGCAGTTACTATCTGGAACACGGGATTTAATTCACTGACTCCCAGCCAACCAGCAATGAGGTTGAGGGGAATAGGAAAGTCCCAACCGCCCAGGTAGAGAATTGCTACTAGTAAGGATGAAAGGATCAAGTTAACGTAGGAACCCAGGTAGAACAGACCGAATTTCATGCCTGAGTATTCAGTCTGATAACCTGCGACGATTTCTTCTTCCGCTTCAGGTAAGTCAAAGGGTAATCGTTCGCATTCAGCTAGAGCGGCTATCCAAAAGATCAGAAAACCGATTGGTTGTCGCCAAATGTTCCAACCCAGAATGCCGTAGCCAGATTGTTGATTGACAATATCAACGGTGCTGAGGCTGTTAGACATCATAGCGATCGCTAACACCGCCAGCGCCAAAGGAATTTCATAGCTAATAGATTGCGCTGCTGCCCGCAAGCCCCCTAAGAGGGAGTATTTGTTATTAGATGCGTAGCCAGCCATCAGCAAGCCAATGGGTTGAATGCTTGACAAGGCAATCCACAAGAATACGCCCATGCCCACATTGCTAATAACGATATTCTGCCCAAAGGGAACGATCAGGAACGACAGAAAAACCGGAATTACAACAATAATGGGGCCGAGAGTAAACAGCCAGGGGTCAGACTTAGCTGGTACTATATCTTCTTTAAATACCAGCTTCAAACCATCAGCTACAGGTACCAGCAACCCAAAAGGCCCCTGGTATTCTGGCCCAATTCGCTGCTGTGCGGAGGCGGAAATTTTCCGTTCTAGCCAAGTAGCAACTAATACCCCCACTGTTGCCCCAATCAGCATCAGTATCATTGGCAGGGGCATCCAAATCGCTTTGGCTGTTCCTGCTGGTATACCTAAATCCCGGAGGGATTCAATAAAAGTTCCTTGGAGGTCAATTCCTGAGTTCATGTTTCCGCTCTTTAAGACATCGAGTCATGGTGAATTACAACTATTAGTTAAATTAATACCTGTAAATTCACCCATTTTTAATTTTTGCCCAGATGATACTTGATTGAAGATTTGTCGCTAATTCCCATGCCTAGTATATCCTTGGATGGTTTTAGCCCTCTGAAGCGATATGAGAACTTCTACTTATGGTTGGCATTGGGATTGGCTATTCAAGGGACAAGGGGAGCAGAGGGAATGGGAGCAGGGGGCAGAGGAGCAGGGGGCAGAGGGGAAAGAGGTAATTTTTAATCTATGCCCAATGCCCAATGCCCCATGCCCAATACTCAATGCCCCATGACCAATTACCGTTGGTCAATGGGAGTATAAGTAACTTCGTGCAAACCGTTGTAAACCTGGGTAGGACGGAAAATCCGGTTTTCTGCTAGTTGTTCTTTCCAGTGGGCTAGCCAACCAGCAACGCGAGCGATCGCAAATATTGGTGTAAACAAGTCTGTAGGAATTCCCATCTTCCTATACACCAAACCTGAGTAAAAGTCAATATTAGGGTAAATCCCTTTGCTGCCGAGTTTTTCTCCTACCACTCGTTCCATTTCTTGAGCAATGTCATAGAATTTGTCATAGCCAAACTTCTCAAATAGTTGCTCTGCTAGACCTTGTAAAATTATGGCTCGTGGGTCTTTTACTTTATACACACGATGTCCAAAGCCCATAATCTTAGATTTAGTTTCTAGACAATGCTCTATGTAAGGACGGACATTTTCTACAGAGCCAATTTTTTCCAACATCTGAATTACTTCTTCATTAGCTCCACCATGCAGGGGCCCACCCAATGTTCCCACAGCACTAGCAACCACAGCGTAAGGATCAGTTAAGGTAGAAGCTGTCACCCTAGCACTGAAGGTAGAAGCATTCATTGTATGCTCGACTTGAAGTATCAAGCAGATATCAAAAATCCGCGCCATTAAAGGATCGGGTTCTTTCTCATCAAGCATGTATAGAAAGTTGGACGAATAGTCTAAGTCATCACGGGGACGTACCGGGTCATTGCCTTTTCGCATCAGTTGGAACGCCGCCACCATCGTCGGAATGGTTGCTATCAGGCGCACCACGGAATCTCGAATGTAGGCAGGATTATGTAAATCCCGGAGTGAATAAAACAAACCTAAAGCAGCAGCAGAGGCTTGTAGGGCATCCATTGGGTGGCCGCTTTCTGGAAAGCATTTCATCATGTCCCGAATGCGGTATTTTATCCGCCGGTGGTAACGAACTTCATGCTCAAATCCTTCCAGTTCTTCCTTGCTTGGCAGTTCACCCCAGATTAAAAGATAAGCAGTTTCTAGGAATGTACTTTTTTCTGCTAGTTCTTCAATCCGGATGCCACGATATTCTAGTATTCCTTTTTGCCCATCAACATAGCTGATACTTGATTGAGCGGCGGGAATGCCTTCTAAACCAGGCTTGTATTCGCACACCATCATGGCACCACCATTTGCTTTTTGAAATATCTGATCAAGCTAACTTACCAGAAATTTATTGTCGCCATAACAGTAGCCGTTCTAACAACAATCGAAAATGTTGAAAAACTGTTACAGCAGGTACTTGGGTTGTGTCAACCAAAACATCTGACTCCGACCCAGAGGAGAACCTGTTTCTGGTAGTTTTATCCCAATCATACCTGCTTTTTTCAAGACTAAGTTTTCTTTGACTTCTCCCCACAGGAGAATTTCTGCCCAACTGGTCAAATCAGGTTCGTGTCCAACCAGCGCCAGTTGGGTATTTTGGGAATAATTTCTCGGTTTTAACCAGTCTTTTAGCCAATTAGAAATTTGACCATCGTGGGCGAGGTGGCTAGATTCCTCTAACTGAGAGCTTAGTTTTTCTGCTATCAGGATTTCAGCGGTTTGGCGGGCTCGCACTAAGGGGCTGGTGAGAATCAAATCAAAGCTTAAACCCAATTTAACAAGTTTCTGGGCAACTTTCTCAGTTTTTTGCCTTCCTTCTTTGGTAAGGCTGCGTTCCTCATCCTTGATGCCTAATCCCTTGGCTTCGGCGATGCCATGACGAATTAAGTATAGTTCCATACTTTGTATTATGAGTGATCGGTTAGGCTGCTCTTAGGCAATCTTAAAACGCTATTTACCACTTAGCAATTTGTCATACTCTGGATGTGACCCAATCCAAAACCATACAAAATTTTCATCTTCTTTTACAGCAAGCGCCCGATAATATATACCAATACGCACTGACCAAAACTGACCAACTTTTTTAAAATGCAATGATGGATATTTGGGATCTTCCCGAAGAAACTCATAACATCGATCAGCAAGCTCTTGGATATCAATTGGTAACTGGCGATAGTAATACCAAAAATCAGGGGTTGCTCGATGTTTCACAGGTCAGTACAACGCCCTTCTCGGAGATGTTTGAGTGCTTTCTGTGCCAATACATCTAACCGACCAACAGCCACATCTTTTTCAATCTGTTTATCCCAGGCTGCTGCATCGAATTCCGCAAACCAGGTACGAAATGCGGCGAGATCCTCTGGCGAAAGTAGACTAACAGCGAATTCGACGTTTATAACCTGTTCGTCGTTTACGTTTAATTCCTTCTTTAGTTTCTCATTTCTTATTAATTCTTGCGCTAAAAGAAGGCTTGTCTGATTGATTAAATTTCTCCTTAATTCTTCTCGTTTATCCAAGGATGCTGCATCGAATTCCGCAAACCAGGCACGAAAAGCAGCTAGATCCTCTGATGAAAGTTGACTAATAGCGAGTTCGACTGTCCATTTTCCTAATAATTCACGAACCAAATTGTCAAAATTATGTACAACTGGCAAATTTAGGTTTTCAATATATCCGTGAGCAAGACGATTCCAAACTTCAAAACAAGCTTGAGCAAGGTCAAATTGAGAGATTGATAACTCTCCCAAGGAGTACAGATGTCTTAGTAATCCTATAACGGGGAAACGTTCAATAGGAATTGACACATCGACTGCTCGCTTTCTTAAAGCCCCCTCAAATATACTCCACATCAAAAGAAAAGCAGGCTCAATTTCATCATTTTCAATAAGCTTATGTGCTTGGATAAACCGATCGGTTAGCTCTTGCCATGAAGGAAATTGTTCGGATGTTCCAGGTAAGGACTTGGCTTCTATGTCTTCAAGCGTTACCAATAAAAAATGCCAACCTGGATGCGTACTAACTTCCTCTGCTAAAGCTTGTAAACGATCAATCGACAGACGGTTGAGGCTGTTTTTTACTTCAATTACCAAACCCGAACCGTCTTTAATAGCAATTAAATCTGGCTGGTAGTTACCCAAATCAAATGGTAATTCATCTGTTTTGAGTTCAGTTAAAACATGAAATCCTTGACTTTCGTACTTCTCTGCCAGAGATTTCACTTTTTCATCATATAGAATTTTAGTATTGTTAGTCATAAGTATTTTTCCAATGGTTGAGATTCACTTACTTTCACATAAACACACTCTTGACCTGTGATGACAGCACGCTGTAATAAGGAAGGTAGACTTTTAATCTCAATTGGGTCAGACATAAACCGACGATGGCTTTCTACATCTGATACCAAACTATCATCTTCAAAAACTAAGCCTACAAGTGCATCCTGAATCGGCTTGATAATATTATCGGTATCAGCCGGAAAATCATCACAAAGATAAACTAGCGTCAGTTGTAAATCACCTTGCTTAATAACGCTGCGATCTTTCCAAAGTTTTCGAGCTTCAACGCGCACAAAATTCTTCCATGCCTGAAGGTTTTCTTTTTTCTTTGTCTGTAACGAAACAGGTCGTCTGGGAATGACAAATTCAAAAGGTATTATTCGCATCCCAAGTGCATATCTTTATAATTAGTTAACAAAGTTACAGCAATTTTCACAGATGATTACTTATCATATTGAGCATATCTACACTTATACAAAAATTCTACATGTTTATTCGTCCGGGTTAGGATAAAAGTCTAAGTCTAAAATCTCATCAACAGAAAACGGACAAGCGATCGCAAAGTTATCCTCTGATAAACTTGTTTCCACCATTGCCTCTCGCCACGCTCTTTGATAGGTAGTATTTATCCACTCGGTATCATTTAAAAAACGCCGCAAGCTGGGACTTTCTTGCAGCAATTCATCTATATTCAGTCACTCACGGGTAATGGTGACTTGCCAACTGTGGCTACGACGTTCTGGCTGATACTTCCATGTCAACAAATGCGATAAGACTAACCGCAACGTACTTTGCAACGCCCGTTGTTGACTCTTACCAAGTCCACCACTTCCTCAATTAAGTGTTCTAAATCCAGCGTGTCCCATTGCTGCAATCGCAAAAGCTCTGCTGTCTGCTCTACCCAAGCATAAAAATCTTGCTCATACAAAGTTTGTAAGATTTGGAGTTTTATAGAATTCATGGCGCTCCTTCTTCACAAATAAATAAGTCGGCGCAAGTTAACTTTGATTTAGTTCAGCCTTCGTCATAAAATCCAAATTCCCGACTTTTATCAAAAATCGGGAAGGGATGTTATCTGAACAAACACTTGTACTGCTGCATTAGTTAGGAGTTCTCTCCATCTTCCTTTATCTTTCTCTATTCTGATTGAATTGGGTTATCTCTAGGATTAACCAACCTCAGCAGTTTTTGCTTGATTTGAGCGTCAAATACTTCCCACTTCATTTTCGCATAAGCGGAATTTTCGTTGCTGCCAGATAAGAAGCCCATCGGAATTTCAAAGCCACCTGCGCTTGTCCTTCCACCGCCAAAAAACCGCCCGGCGCTGTCTTGTCCAAAGGCTTCTTTGATGAATTCATCAGGGTCAAGGGTCAGTTTGCTGGTTCTCAGGGAACCGATGACTATTTCCAGTTCATCGTCTTCATCGTGAACAATGCCGTAAACTACGGCAGTGTGGACGTTTTCTTCGGTAACGAGAAAATCAGCCGCTTGGGGGATGGCATCGCGGTCGTCGTAGCGTAAGTAACCAACACCAGCAATGGAAAAGTTATTTTGAACGATGCGATTTTTTAGCGATCGCTCGATCACATCCATTACCCGCTTGGAACGGTTCGCCTGTAAAATGGCGTTTAGCAATTGGGCATCATAAAATCGGCTTAAATACGCAGCTGCCATAAAGTCTTCTTCTTGCGCTTGCATTAACCGATTTGTATCCGATCGCAAGCCGTGCATCAAGGCCGTTGCACATTTAACGTGTTGATTTATGCTGCTATCTAATGCTAGTAATCCCGTTTGGAGATATTGTGTAAAAATTGTTGCCGTCGCTCTTACATAAGGGCGGATATCCTCAAACTCTGATTGCAGATCGCCTTGGATACTATGATGGTCAACGAGTACCACTAGGGGAATTCCAGCTTGCTGCACTGCTGACAGTAGCTGTGAAGTAGTTCCCTGGTTATCAATTAATACAAAACCTTGATAAGATGACAAATCTTTAGTTTTCAAGGTTTGCGTTGTCCAGCGTTGGATAGGTAAGTTAGTCAGCCTTACCAAAGCTATATTTTCTTGATGGCTCAATGCACCAGCATAAATGATTTCGCATTTGATATCATATTGCTGGGCAATTAACTGATAAGCCCATGCACAAGAAAGGGCATCAGGGTCAGGAAAATCTTGCAAAATTACCAGTTGGCGATCGTGTCGATGTGCCAAAAGGGTTTTTTGCAGTTCTTCGGACTTTTGTTGTGCCAGAGAATTACCACGGTGACTAAGAAATATAGCTCCGTCACCTACCGATGGCGGTAATGATGGACTTTTAAATGCAATTTCCACTGGCGCTTTCTCGATTTCAGGTTCCTCTGGGTTTGGCTCTGCTGTGGTCAATGACAAACTCTCAAACTGAGTAACGGGAGAATTCAAGTACATAGGGAACTTTTTTAAAGTGTGAGGCTCCTTTAATTCAGAAATACTAAGATCAGCAATTCACTGAATTTAGCCACATTATTTTGATCTTCGCAAAAATATCAAGACATTGCACTATACATCTAAGTATATTTTTTGTCAGTAACAGCGCTTGATATCAATTAAATTCAACTAGAGGGTATATGAGTGCTGAAAACAAGCAAGTTTTGTATATCGGGCTGTATCTGGCAGCATAAATCTGTTTGAGGAGCTTTTTTCTCTTCCTTAAATTGAATCAGCAGGATTTTTATCTGAATTTTTTATCTGACTTAGGGTATACTTTCTATCTTATACTTTAGGGTTAGTCCTTGATCTTTCAAATATTCTTATGCTCAATAATCTCATTATTATGACTATTGAGCAATTAACAATTACTTTTAATTAACAACGCCTGTTTCTATCCCCTTTGAAAAGTCTCAGAATTCAGAGAGGATGCCTAAGAAAAGTTGAACCACGTACACAAGTGTATAGGCTTGAGCATTGACCATTGCGCCGGTCTACGAGACGCGATCGCCATTTTGCCAGCCATATAGCCGCCAAGTTTTCAACACTCCATTAGTAAAGCTGTTAGATTGAACCTAAAGCAATAAGGTGTTTCTTTTTTATCCTCTACTCCTCTGCGTTTTTGCTCAAAGCCCTATAACATACTTTTGCCACTCTGTATGCAGTCCACTCTTAAGATGTTTGCTGACCTCGAAATAGAGGCTGCTATAAGGTTGGCGGGGAGGATGGCGTAAAGGCATGTGAGCTTCATGGGGAGTCCGACTGCCTTTTTTCACATTGCAACGGACACAAGCTGTCACAATGTTCTCCCAGGCATCGCCCCCGCCGCGCGATCGCGGTATTACATGGTCTAGAGTCAACTCATCTCCTGTGTAACCACAGTATTGACAGGCATGACCATCACGGTGCAATATATTTCGGCGAGTTAGAGGAATTTCTTTATAAGGAACACGCACGTAATGACGTAACCGGATTACGGTCGGCAACGGAAAATCCGAGTACAAAAATTTACCGTTGTGTTCTACGCGTTCTGCTTTGCCCTTGATTAACAGAACCACAGCACGCCGCCAACTCGTTATATTGAGAGGTTCGTAAGATGCGTTTAAGACTAAAACCTTCCCCATTTATCTGCGCTCAGGGTATTAGCTTTACATAAATGTTAACACAAATACACCCTGCTAGGGAGATGAGAATAAATTATACTTTCGGCAGAATTCGGCAATTAATTTATGACTTAAGAGTTATGAGTGAAGAGCTAGGAGTTTGGAAGTAAAACTTCTAACATCAGACTAATAATTTTACGTAGATTAATGCGAATAACACAGCAAAAAACAGAGCTATAAGATTTACCTCTAACTCCCTACTCATAAATCTTAACTTTTAGTTTACTACTGCAACATCTTGTATCACTTCCAATATGAAGGTTAAACTTCCTATTTAATCTGATCTCGCTTTTAGGAGCGTGTATAGATAGATAACTTGAAAGTTTAGCCGTGGTGGGATAGGAGTCAGTACAAATGTTAAGTCGCAAACAAATCCCTGGTGTAGTTCCTAATCAGCAGTGCGACACCTACGCGTGGTTTTCGCAACGAGCTTGGGTAGAAATTGATTTGGGGGCGTTGTCGTATAACGTACAGCAATTGGTGCAGTTTTTATCGCCGCGTACCCAGTTGATGGCAGTAGTAAAAGCTGATGCTTATGGACATGGTGCGGTGACAGTTGCCCAAACTGTAATTCAATCGGGAGCTAGTTGGCTGGGAGTCGCTACAGTTCCAGAAGCTATTCAATTGCGAGAAGGCGGGATTGAAGCGCCCATTTTGATTTTAGGAGCAACTCATACACCAGAGCAGATTCATGCGATCGCACAATGGAAACTTCAGCCCACACTCTGTAGCCCTAAACAAGCTTTGGTATTTTCCAATATTCTGGAATCCATGAATCATGGTTCGCCAGTGCCCGTACACATCAAATTAGACACGGGTATGTCTAGGTTAGGAACTAATTGGCAGCAAGCAGGTGAATTTGTGCAATTAGTGCAGCGCCTACCACATCTATCGATTGCCAGTATTTATTCTCATTTGGCAACAGCAGACGATCCTGATACAACGGCAATGGAAGAACAGCATAGACGATTTGAGGAAGCGATCGCTCAAATCAAAGCAATGGGAATTGAACCACCTTGCTTGCACTTGGCAAACTCAGCCGCCGCACTTACAAATC
Organism: Nostoc sp. UIC 10630; assembly: GCF_010747425.1. Classification (NCBI taxonomy): domain Bacteria; kingdom Bacillati; phylum Cyanobacteriota; class Cyanophyceae; order Nostocales; family Nostocaceae; genus Nostoc; species Nostoc sp. UIC 10630. Next base: position 12,035 of record NZ_JAAGOG010000021.1, on the reverse strand, counting down.
CGGCATTGCATTACGACATTGTGCGAGTAGGTTTAGCTGTTTACGGACTCTACCCAGCACCGCATTTACAAAATGCGATCGACCTCAAGCCCGTTTTGCAACTTAAGGCACGAGTTACCCAAGTTAAAACAATTGCCGCAGGAACTGCTGTTAGCTACGGGCATAAATTTATTGCCCCGCGTGAACTTCGCCTCGCTGTTGTGGGAATTGGCTATGCTGACGGTGTTCCTCGCAGTCTTTCTAACAAAATGCAGGTGTTAATTCGCGGTCAGAGAGTGTCGCAAATCGGCACAATTACGATGGATCAGTTGATGTTGGATGTAAGTGCCATACCCAATATCCAAGAAGGAGAAGTAGTCACTTTGCTAGGGGAACAGGGAAAAGAACAAATTTCCGCAGACGATTGGGCAGAACAACTAAACACTATTTCATGGGAAATTCTCTGTGGGTTTAAGCATCGTCTGCCTCGTGTTGCGGTTATGTAATTGGGTATGGAGAAGAGGCAGAGGGGCAGGGAGCAGAGGGGGAAAGAGGTAATTTTTTATTCTCCCCATTGCCCCAGCAAGAACTGCTTCTTCCTCATTCCCTATTCACAAAAATAATTTCTTATGGTACGATAGTAAACTGATGCGGATATGGCGGAATTGGCAGACGCGCTAGATTTAGGTTCTAGTTCCGAAAGGAGTGAAGGTTCAAGTCCTTTTATCCGCATTTTTAATAAATTGGATTACTTTACCTAGGTTGGTAGTTATACTGTGCAGTGACTAATTTTTTTGTCAGTGACAGATTATTGTCATTCAGACAAATAGGTTAATCACGCGATAAATTAAATATAAATCATCATTTTTAATTGGTATCTGCCTAGTTCTGCTTTTCAACTTAGTATTTTCTAATATTTCCTCAGCACAAATTACAAATCCTATTCCTGATTTTCCTGTGAAAAAAATTATTGATAGCGCAGGTAATATCATCGAAAGTTCTCACGATGACGTAGTTATAGAATGGAAAACTACTAATCCTGCTGCTAATACTTTTTCTGGAACTTTTCGATAAATTCTGCTGATAAGGCTTTTGCAGCATCCACCGAGGTATGAACACTGAAATAAGACATACTATTATCTCTGTTCATGAAACTAAAACATATAAAAAATCAATTTATTATTATCAATAAACCAGTATTATTACTGTGGTCAAGTTGAAGTAACTCGATACAAAGTGGCTTCATCTAGCGTTTAGCTCCTTTAAAAATAGAGCTTACTTCAGTGTAAATACAGAAATTCAAATATATCACTATCTACAAAATCAGTATTATTCCTGTGGTCAGATGGGGGTTACTCAATGGAAAGTGGCTTCATCTAGTCTTGACATTTTTATGTCTTATTCTCGCAAGATGTTTATCAATCTCAGTAACAGTAAGTAAATTAATAACGATTTATGAATTTACTAAGATTTACTCATCTGAAAATAACGCTACTGTCGTTGAGTTGTACCACAAACCTAGATGTAAACTGATGTACTTTAAAATACAAAAGTTTGATGCTTTTTAGCTGATTTCAAATGTGGAATAACTCTATACGAATTTAGCCAACACGTATCGAATTTAGCTGAAGTAAAAGCAAAATGAGCACAACTCCTATAGGTAGCTACAGGTTGTTCCAGAAACTACATCCACTATCTCTGTTAGCACAATTAACCAGCCGCCGTGCTACAGGGTGCTTAAGCATATTTACTGGAATAGTTTCTTGGTCAATTTATCTAGAGGACGGTAAACTTACTTATGCCTCCTATTCAGATAAACTGTTTGAGCGGCTTGACAGTCACTTGCGACGCTTAAGCCAGCAGATTCCTGCTCTCAACAGCGCCACTCGCGTGCAAATGCGGCTGATGTTTGAGACGAAGGATGAACATCAATCAATACCTAATGCGGATTACCAAGCTATTTGTTGGTTAGTAAATCAGGATTATATTACTGCTGTGCAAGCAGCAAGCCTGATAGACGAATTGGCAAAAGAAGTACTGGAATCATTTCTGTGTTTAAAAGAAGGTAGCTATGAATTCAGCCCGGAAAGCTCTTTGGATGAACTACCAAAGTTCTGTCGCCTGGATTTGCGGTTACTTGTTGAACACTGTCAAAGACAGTTAAGAAATCGGCAAAATATCCAGTCATCAATTCCGTCTGGTGCAGGTTCCCAAGTTTTATCTAAAATACAACCATCTCAAATTCAGCCACCAATACAAATAAAACTTGGGCAAAATTTGCCAATATCAATCAACTTTGACATGCCTGAAAATAATAAAACTAATCAACTACCTGCTGCAAAAAAACTATATACAATTGCCTGCATTGATGATAGCCAAACAGTTTTAAATTCTATTAAACACTTTTTGGATGAAAATACATTTTCTGTTGTTATGATAAACGATCCGGTGAAAGCTTTAATGCAGATTTTGCGGAGTAAGCCCGATCTGATTTTACTAGATGTTGAGATGCCGAGCTTAGATGGTTATGAGCTATGTTCCTTATTACGAAAACATTCAGCTTTTAAATACACACCTATCCTTATGGTGACTGGTAGAACAGGATTTATTGACAGGGCAAAAGCGAAAATGGTTAGGTCTTCAGGATATTTGACTAAGCCTTTTACACAATCAGAATTGCTAAAAATAGTTTTTAAACATCTTGGTTAATTTTACTAGTAACCAATAACTATAAGCAAATTTAATCGCCTTAAGTTATTTTTTAGGAGATTTATATAGTGAGTCTGACTTTACTTGGCACAATTCTGATTGTAGAAGATTCTCCCAGTGAATTGGAATTAATGAGTCATTATCTCAAAGAGAGTGGTTATAACGTAATTAAAGCAAGTGGTGCAAAAGAGGGTTTAGAAAAAGCTGTGTTAGAAAAACCAGATGCGATCGTTACTGATGTAGTAATGCCAGAGATGAGCGGATTTGAATTGTGTCGTTCTCTGAGAAGAAATCCGATTACTGCAAAAGTGCCGATTGTGATTTGTAGTTCTAAAAACCAAGAGATTGACCGTTTATGGGCAATGAGACAAGGTGCAGATGCCTACATAACTAAACCTTACACCCGCGAACATCTCCTACGTACTATTAAATCGGTAGTAATTTGAATCAATGACTAGTACAAACATTCCACTTCCTCTAAAACCAAATCAAAATAATTTAGCAGACAGTTATCTAAAGTTTCAGCTAAATCAACAGACTGCTGCTGTTTTATCAATGAAGCATACGCAAGAAGCAATTCTTGTACCTATTGAATCTGTAACCTCAATGCCTAATATGCCCACCTGCATATTAGGATTAATGAATTGGCGGAGTCGGATAATTTGGGTAGTTGATTTGCCAAGAATGCTAAATTTAGAATCTCTAGATTATCGACTACGGCAATACAGTACGATCGTTATCCAAGTAGAATCATTGGTGCTAGGTTTAGTTGTGCAAGAAATCAAAGGTACAACTAAGTTCATTGCTGATGAAATTCATTCTCCTATAGGACAAGTGGCATCCAGTTTGGTTCCTTATTTATGTGGCTGCGTTGTCCAACAAGAAGAAATCTTGCTGGTATTAGATGCACAGGCAATTGGGCAGTCTTCTATTCTCCGCAGTGATTAAAATGTACTACTAAAAAGGATTTTTAGTGTTCTTATTCACATAGTTAAGAGAACTATTTTTATGTTTAATAAAACCAACACAAATCAAAGTAGCAGCGCTCAAAATAGAGCGTCGCTGATTTCATCCCAAAAAATAACTAGTGGTGTCATAAAGCTACCAACTAAGAATACTAGTAAAACTGCTAATAATTCTTCGCTAAATCAGGCTTTTGCCTTTTTTACAAAACTCGGATTGGCTAAGAAGGCGACTATTTTAGCGATCGCAATCGGTACAATACCAGTATTGGGCATCGGTGCGATCGCTTTTACTTTTGCCAACAAGTCCATTACTAAGCAAATTACCCAGTCTCAACAAGCTGAAGCAACTGGTTTAAGTGATAAAATTAACCGCTTTATGCTGGGGCGCTACGGGGATATTCAGGTAATCTCAAGTTTGCCTTTTTTGACAAGTTCCCAAGGTAGTACCAGCAATTCACAGAAACAAGCAGTTTTAGATCGAATTGTCGAAGCTTACAAAGCTTATGACAGCGTGGCTGTTTTTGATCGTCAAGGTAACTTGATTGTCCAATCCACAGGCGAACCCCTGGAAAATCAAAAAGACCTTGCCTACTTTCAAGACGCTTTACAAAAAGATACTCCTGTCATCAGTAAACCAGAAGCAGTAAAGAATACTGGTGTAGTGAGTATTTATATAGCTGCACCTGTGAAAGAGAAAAGGACGGGCCAAACCATTGGCGTGGTAAGAGCGCGGCTGCCTGTAACATCTTTAGAAGAAGTCATCAAAAACTACGTAGCCAATGGACAACAATATCAGTTGCTTGATGCTTCAGGAACAGTTTTCTTGAGTCCCCAAAAGGGATTATTGGGGAAAGAGGCAAAGGGAGAGTATGCTAATTTACCTAAACTGCTGACAGCAAACAAGGTAGATAGTTTTATAGATGTTCCTAAAACTGACAAAAAACAAAAATTGGTCAGCTACGTACCAGCAACCAAACTAGATGGCTTACCTGATTTAAACTGGCAAGTGCTTTTGTCCACAGATACTGCAACTGTATTTGAGCCGCAAAGACAATTGTTGTGGACTATAGCGATTGGTACAGCACTGACAGCATTAATTGTGGGTGCGATCGCATCTTGGTTAGCTAAACTTACTACACTGCCAATTCTCACTGCAACTGCGGCATTAGCAAAGCTTGGTCAAGGTAAATTCAATACCCGTGTGGAAATCGAAAGAGAAGACGAATTAGGGGTATTGAGTGCAAATATCAACCTGATGGCCGAACAATTGCAAGTCTTAGTTAAAGAACAGGAAATAGACGTTGAAGGGACAAAATTACTAGCAGATATTACCTTACAAATTCGGAGAAGTCTGAAAACTGAAGATATTTATCACGCAGCAGTGAAAGAAGTTCAGCAAGTTCTAAAAACAGACCGGGTAATTATTTATAGCCTGAATTCAGATAATCGGGATGGCGTTGTTGTTGCGGAATCGGTAACTGGTAATTGGCCGGAAATGCTTGGAGTGAAAATCGACGATCCTTATTTTCGGGAACGTTATATAGAAACCGAGCGCGATGGACAGGTGCAAGCAGTTGCAGATATTCATCAAGACCAAAGTCTGAAAAATGCCAACAGTTACATTCGACTATTAGAAAAATTTGCCGTCAAAGGTAATTTGGTTGTACCAATTCTTGCTCAAGAAAAACTTTTAGGCTTATTAATTGCTCATCATTGCGAAACCCCACGTGTTTGGCAACAGCCGGAAATTGACTTATTTCAACAGATAGCAACTCAAGTCGGCTATGCCTTAGAACAAGCCAAGTTATTAGAGGAGATAGAACAAGTTAGGAATATTGGAATCACCGATTCTGACGATGAACGGCATCAAAAAGAAACACTGCAACAACAACTTTTAGAACTACTCAACGACGTAGAAGGTGCAGCCAGAGGCGACTTGACAGTACGTGCAGACGTGACGGCTGGAGAAATCGGCACTGTTGCCGACTTTTTCAACTCAATTGTCGAAAGTCTCCGCGATATTGTTACCCAAGTTCAAAAAGCTGCCACCCACGTTAATACTGCCATTGGTTCTAACGAAGGAGCAATGCGCCATTTAGCAGAAGAAGCACTTACGCAAGCTGCCGAAATCAACCGCACCCTAGATGCTGTTGACCAAATGACCCAATCCATGAAAGCTGTAGCCGAAAGCGCCGAAAAAGCTGCTTTCGTTGCCAATCATGCCGCTAACACTGCTACCAAGAGTGGACACGCGATGGATTTGACAGTACAAAATATCCTGTCTTTACGGGAAACTGTGGGTGAAACTGCTAAGAAAGTGAAACGTTTGGGAGAATCTTCGCAACAAATTTCCCGTGTAGTTTCCTTGATTAACCAAATCGCCATTCAAACTAACTTACTAGCCATTAACGCCGGCATTGAAGCGGCGCGCGCAGGTGAAGAAGGTCAAGGTTTTGCCGTAGTTGCTGAAGAAGTCGGCGAATTAGCAGTCAGGAGTGCCGCAGCAACCCAAGAAATTGAACAAATTGTTGAAAATATCCAACGAGAAACCAGTGAAGTGGTTCAAGCGATGGAAATAGGCACTACCCAAGTGGTAGAAGGGACTCTAATTGTGGAGGAGGCTAAACAAAGCCTGAGTGAAATTTTGGATGTATCGCGTCAAATTGACTCTTTAGTACAGTCGATTTCCACTGCAACTGCATCTCAAGTTGAAACATCACAAAGTGTTAGCCAATTGATGAAAGATATTGCTGCTATATCACAACGTACCAGCGATTCTTCTCGTCAAGTTTCCGAATCTCTACAACAAACGGTGGAGATTTCTCAACAGTTACAAGAGACTGTCGAGGCTTTCAAAGTTAGTTAATTTTGTCATTTGTCATTTGTCCGTTGTCATTTGTCCGTTGTCATTTGTCCTTTTACTAATGACTAATGACCAATGACCAATGACCAATGACTAATGACCAATGACCAATGACTAAGGACAAAAACCATGTTACAAGACAAAGAATTAGAAATCCAGATGCAGTTTCTGGAAGAAGCAACTGATTACTTAAATACCTTAGAAGGGGTATTGCTAGAAATTGATACTACTAACCGCATTGATTTAGAGAAAATCAATGCTGCACTCCGAGCCGCTCATTCCATTAAAGGTGGCGCGGGGATGATGGGATTTAAATCGCTAAGTCATTTATCCCATCGTTTGGAAGATTCCTTTAAAGTTTTAAAAACGAAAAAAAATTCTCTAGAAATTGACACCCAGTTGCAAAGTTTATTGCTATCTGGAGTTGATTGGCTGCGTCAGATTGTCGAATTGCTTGCAGAAGGAAATGTTGTTGAAGATGCGTGGTTAGCAACCTTTTGTTACCCAGTTTTTGATGAGTTGCACGATCGCTTGGGCGACCCCACTCCAGAGGATGCCTCATCTATGCTATCCCCAGAGGATGGACAAGACGTTATCCCCTTGCTATTTGCCACAGAAGTAGAAGAATGTTTGCAGCGTTTAGAATCTATATTGGCAGATAGCGAACAGCCTGGTTTGCATGAAGAAATTGTGATCATGGCAGCTGAATTGGGCGGTTTGGGTGAAATGCTCCAGTTGGCAGCCTTTACCAAGCTTTGTGAGTCAGTAACGCAGCAATTGGACACGGTTAGCAGCAATCGCATTCCCGAAATTGCCCAATTAGCATTGCAAGCATGGCGGCGATCGCAAGCTTTGGTGCTGACAAATCAACTAGATAACTTACCTACAGAAATTGATTTTGCTAGTTATACGCAATCACCGCTACTATTACCAGCAGCAGAAGTAATACCACAGCTTCCCATCGCACACATAGATATTGCCCTGCCAGAAGCAGTGCCAACACCTGTTTGGCAGCCAGAAAATACTAGAGAAAATTGGACTAATGATGAAGCTTTGACGCATCCTAGCACAGGTATCGCTGCTAATTTTACATTTGTAGATGCAGAATTTGCAGATGATGTTAATTCTATTAATGTTACAGAGCAAAATCCCATATTTGCTAGAGAAAATAATCCTGCCGATGCTAAATCTAGCGAAGGAAAAGGAGAGTCAAACGGCGTTGTTAAAGATCGGGAAATTCATGAAAATAGCGTTCGAGTTCCCAGTAAACAACTAGAGCAAATTAATGATTTATTTGGCGAACTGATTGTTCAGCGAAATGGCTTAAACTCGCAACTAGAAAGATTACGCAAACTCGTCCGAAACCTGAATCAGCGAGTACAAGTTCTCGACCGAGAAAACCAGGATTTGCGTATAGCTTATGACAAAATTTCTACTCAAGCTGCTGGACTACGGGTACAAGCTGAAAATGGCCACCAAGCACAAGGCACAGACAGAGGATTTGATGCCTTAGAAATGGATCGCTATAACGATTTAAACCTGCGATCGCAGGAAGTTATGGAAACCATTGTTCAGGTACAGGAAGTTACAACTGATGTGCAACTCAGTGTAGATGATACAGACCAAATCGCTCGTAAAATCAACAAAACATCCAAACAGTTACAGACAAAGTTAAATCACATCCGAATGCGGCCACTGTCCGATTTGACTGAACGTTTTCCTAGAGCCTTGCGCGATTTAAATGTAGAGTATGGGAAAAATGTTCAGTTAAAAATTGAAGGTGGTAACACTTTAATTGAACGCAGCATTTTAGAAACATTAAACGAACCTTTAATGCATCTCTTAAGGAATGCTTTCGATCATGGTATCGAAGACTCTGGCACTCGTCGTCTTTTGGGTAAACCAGAACAAGGATTGATTGAAATTACAGCTAGTCACCGCAGTAATCGCACCCTGATTACCATCCGAGATGATGGATGGGGCATTTCTCTAGAGAAAATTCGCACCCGCGCCTTAGCTATGGGATTAGATGCTTCTCTACTCGCTAATGCTAGTGATGAAGAACTCTTATCACTAATTTTTGAACCAGGTTTTACCACTTCTGAGCAAGTTACAGCATTATCTGGTCGAGGTGTCGGCATGGATGTAGTTCGTAACAATCTCAAACTAATTCGAGGAGATGTGAAAGTTGATACGGAACCAGGAGTTGGTACTACCTTCACCCTATCAGTACCATTTACACTTTCTGTTGCGCGAGTTCTGCTAGTAGAAATCAACAAAATGCTGTTGGCATTTCCTACAGATGTCATTTCAGAAATATTCTTACTCCAACAAGAGCGAGTTTTCCAAATGGCAGGTAGCGAAGTTCTAAATTGGCAAGGAACCATGCTGCCACTGATTCGCCTAACTCCTTATTTAGAGTTTAATTGTCTGCGCTACGATACTTCAGAATTAGAAACTCCGGCAGCAATTAATGCTAACAGTGTATTAGTAGTCAAAGGGAATAATCAGCCAGTAGCAATTCAAATAGACCGTTGCTGGGGTGAACAAGAAGTTGCTATTCGCCAAGTTGAGGGAAATATACCTTTACCGGAAGGCTTCAGTAACTGCACAATTCTCGGTGATGGTCGAGTAGTGCCACTCGTTAATGTCAATGAATTGCTGTATTGGATTGCTACAAATCGCCGGACTCCTAAAGGTATTCAATTACCATCAGTAAGATTAAAAACACCATTCCTAATATTTGATGAAAATAAAATATCAGCAGCATCAGTTAAGCAAAAAGGCACAATTTTAATTGTAGATGACTCGATTAACGTTCGCCGCTTTTTAGCCCTGACTCTTGAAAAAGGAGGGTATCAAGTAGAGCAAGCTAAAGATGGTCAAGATGCTTTAGAAAAACTCCATAATGGATTGAGAGTTGAAGCGGTAATTTGTGATATTGAAATGCCTCGTCTTGATGGCTATGGCTTTTTAGGTAAGGTTAATTCAGACGTTGATACAAAAAATATTCCAGTTGCAATGCTGACTTCTCGTAGCAGCAATAAACATCGGCAACTAGCTATGCAATTGGGGGCACGGGCTTACTTTTCTAAACCTTATAACGAGCAAGAATTACTCCAAACACTGGAGGAAATAATTCGTAACGTGGGAGAAAAAGCAGCGTCTAATTAATAATTCATAATTTGAAACAAGAATGCGACAAACAAACTATTTGTAGAGACGCGATTCATCGCGTCTTTACCCAAGGATGTGTTGCTATGATTAATTAAATTTGTATTAGTATCCTGGCGACTATAAGTCGCGGCTATACAGACAAAACCCGCCTGCGCGGGTTAAAAAACTGAATTTATATCACAATACGCTTGGGGTTTTGAGATGCGATAAATCGCCGTCTCTACAATTGTTTTGGTTTTATCTGAACTGTATTTATTGATATCACTAATAATCGCCTAGCTTTTTCGTGATACTATTTGTGCCAATTGAAATAATCTCTACATCAACTCAGTTTGTAGTGAATTTATGGTAACTGTAACACTGACGGCTGTTGCTACTGCGATCGCATGGGATTAATTGAGCGTAAAAAACAATCTAAGCGTCAAGGTGATATTTCTCCAGAACAGGGGTCAGAACTGTACAAGGAGACAGAAATCACCAAAACATTTGATCATGATGCTTTTCTTGAAGAAGTTCTCAAACAGAAGAACACGCCTAAAAGTCAAGGTAAGCGAATTGCAATTATTGGCGAACCAGGAGCAGGAAAGACAACACTGTTACAGCAGATTGCTGATTGGGTATCTCGTGAGATTCACCAGTCGATTGTCATTTGGGTATCTTTAGCAGATTTGCGAGGTCAGGAACTAAAATCTTATCTGTTTGAAACTTGGTTGACTCAGGTAGCTGAGAAAATAGGTAAAGCTGAAGCCACTAAGCAACTGAAGGATGATTTTGTTGCTCTGTTTAATCAAAAGAATGTCTGGCTGTTGTTAGATGGGTTAGATGAAATGTCTGCATCTAATCCTCTAACAGAGATTGCACGGCAATTTCGTGAAGGGGGGTTAATTTCCCAAGTGCGAATTATGCTGACCTGTCGGGTTAATTTGTGGGATGGCAGCAGTAATGCACTTGATGATTTTGATACCTATCGCAGTTTAGATTTTTCTTATCCAGAACAGGTAGAGAGATTTATTCACAGATGGTTCGCTGCTATTCCTGAAACTGGAAAGCAGTTATGTACTGCGTTAAAAGAATCAGGTAAAGAACGGATTCAGGATTTAGTGAAAAATCCTTTGCGGTTGACGCTGCTGTGTTTAAATTGGCAATCGGGAGATGGTAAATTACCCGGTACTCAAGCGGGACTTTATCAGCAATTTGTTGATGACTTTGACAAGTGGAAAAAAGCCGAATTTGTGACAAACTCTAAACAGCGTCAGCAACTTAATATTAAATTGGGAGAATTAGCTAAAGCAGCAATAGATAAAGAAGAAAGCCGTTTTCGCTTGCGGCAGGATTCTGTTACTCAGTTTTTGGGTGATGCTGATGATGAAAATTCGCTGCTGAAATTGGCACTAAATCGCGGCTGGCTAAACTGTGTCGGGATAGATACGAATAGAAAACCTGTTTACGCTTTCTTTCATGCCTCATTTCAGGAGTACTTTGCTGCTAAAGCAATTGATGACTGGCGTTTCTTTCTCAACCACGTTCCTAAAAATCCCAGTGAAGGAACTTATCGCATCTTTGAACCGCAATGGAAGCAAACAATATTACTTTGGCTAGGGCAACCAGAAGAAAAACTCAAACAGCAACAGCAAGAGTTTATCGATGCTTTAGTTAATTTTAAAGATGGATGTCAAAAATGTTATGAATATCGCGCCTATTTTTTAGCTACCGCAGGAATTGCAGAGTTTAGAAATTATTCTAGAGCAGATGAAATAATAGCGCAAATTATCAAGTGGACAATTGATAAAGTTGATAGTTATAGGCTGAGTTTAATCCAAGGCGAAGCTGGGTCAGCACTGCAACAAACAGACCGTACAAAAGCGATCGCCGCCTTGGTACAACTGCTGCAATCAACAACTGTGGATGACTCTACCGCTAGGTATGCAGAACGCTTAGGGAAAATCGGTACTGGCAATAAAATTGCGATCGCTGCTTTAGTCCAACTGCTGCAATCAACTACTGTGGACGACTTCACCCCTATGTTTGCAGCATATAGCTTAGGGAAAATCGACCCTGGCAATGAAATTGCGATCGCCGTCTTGGTGCAACTGCTGCAATCGAATAATCTGGATGTCTCCAACCGTGGGGAAGTAGCAAAAATGTTAGGGGAAATCGGTATAGGCAATGAAATTTTGATCGCCGCCTTGGTGCAACTGCTGCAATATAATCTGGATGGCTACACCCGTTGGTATGCAGCAGAATGCTTAGGGGAAATCGGCACAAGCAATGAAATTGCGATCGCCGCCTTGGCGCAACTGCTGCAATCAATTACTGTAGATGACTCCACCCGTGACAAGGCA
>NZ_JAAGOG010000427.1:0-1542 GCF_010747425.1 Nostoc sp. UIC 10630 | reverse complement strand
TCAACTGTCAACTACGTAGTTGCAGATTTGTTCGCAGTTCCGGCACAATGGCATCAAGCCTTTGACTTTGTGTTCGAATGCCGTAACATTCAAGCGTTACCGTTAAATGTGCGTTATGCTGCTATTTCTTTGGTTGCCTCCTTTGTGGCTCCTGGTGGTACACTTTTGATGATTACTCGTGTTCGAGATACAGAAGCTGAACCGGATGGCCCACCTTGGGCACTATCAGACTCTGAACTGGAACAGTTTGAAAACTTGGGATTTGAGCAAGTAGAAAAACTTGAGTTTTTAGAATCTGAGTTTGACGTTAAGCAAGTGCGGATTAAATATCAAAGGCATAATTCATAATTCTTTGACATCCTCTGAGGGCTAACCGCTTGCCTTCTGGTAGTGTTTCTTGGGGGATGTCACTTTCATCAGGGATAATCAGCTAGCTAGTCGATCGCACCCTTTGTATTCACCTTGGAACCAAATCAGCTAAACCTATTTTCAGAAGTGAAGCCCACGCCAGTACGCAGAACAGAGGGACTGCTAATGAGCGGTGATGTCCTACTCAAGTGGAAAGCGCAAATTTTGCACTATCAGCAATGGGTGAGGGAGAGCAAACCACCTGAACAGACGGCGTTATTTGATATTACACCCAACCGCTTCGACCCAGACGCAATAGATCCTTTTACTTTACCTTTGCAATCAATGGCGTTTTACAGGATGCCAACAGATGCGGGTAGCGCCGCTGTTTATTTTGTGATCGATAATGCCATGCCCTTGCTGTTGTATGTTGGTGAAACAAGACGATCTGGTAAACGCTGGAAAGGTGAGCATGGATGCAAGCAATATCTAGATAGTTACCATAATTAGCTCATGCCCTTAGTGGGGCATACTCTGGAACATTATTTTGCTCAAAGGGTGAGGAATCGTTCTCCTCAATACTTAATACTTGAGTCTTGAATTGCAAAAACTATCAAAACAACTAAGTGATGAAAGACGCTCGATTAGAGATGCAAGACCCCCGGCAGCAATATCCTGCTCCGCCCTTTCCCAAACAACCGCAGCCTGTACCAGGACTTGCCCAAAAGATGCAGCCCCAACCGAATCACGGTGAGCAGAGCTACATTGGATGTGGAAAGCTTGCAGGTCGCAAGGCATTGGTCACGGGAGCCGATTCTGGTATCGGGCGCGCTGTTGCGATCGCATTTGCGCGAGAAGGTGCTGATGTCGCTATTGGCTATCTTAAAAGCGAAGAAGCTGATGCTCAAGAGGTCATCCAATTAATTGAACAATCAGGACGCAAAGCGGTTGCGCTTCCGGGTGACATCACCGACGAGCATTTTTGCCAAAAGTTGGTGACAGATGCAGTGCAATCTTTGAACGGTTTAGATATTCTCGTGAACAATGCTGGCGCACAGACATCTTACCCATCAATTAGCGACATCACGACTGAGCATTTCGATAAAGTGATGAAGACCTTGCGGGGGGACAAAATGGTTTAGAATGCTTATATTGCAAAGAGTGTAGCAATTTGTGGTAAAAGAAAAAGAGCCT
>NZ_JAAGOG010000325.1:0-5839 GCF_010747425.1 Nostoc sp. UIC 10630 | reverse complement strand
CTATCATGGATTAAAACAGGTATAATTTCAAAATGCTGTATGCTGTATAGCTACGTCAGCAACAGACTGAGAGGAAATATTTAACAGTACACGGAAAAGATATCATTAATAAGCAAATGGCACTTTCAATAATAATAGTTAATTATCGATCTTCGGCAGATATATGCAACTGCTTAGAAAGTGCACAACGCGTTAATATCATCAATTCGTTTAAATGGTTTATAGTTGATAACCACTCGGGAGATAACAGCCAAACTACCTTCCTCTCTTGAACTATTAAATAAAAAATTTTATTTTCGTATAGATAACGTAAGAGAATTCCGTAATATTTTTGAACATAACCCGAATAATGAAGAAGCACAACAAAACGAGCTTCAAGAAAAAATATCAAAATATAAAAAACTTGAAGATGATCTAGATAATTATGATGGAATATTGGAAGCTGTAACTTGGTTTGTACGCCAAATGTACTTTGATATGACAAAATAAAAAAAGGACGAACCCAAAAGTTCGCCCGTAACATACTATTATGCTGTTGCTAAATCCAAAGCCAAATCTAAATCTTCGCTTCTTCTCTCACCAACTTATCCCAACCCAAATCTTTCAAATTATTATTCCGACGCAACGGACGAGTCACCAACTCTAACATGTCACGCGCATTCGTAAAGCCGTGAATTTGAGCAAAAGTGAACTCCACCGACCACTTTGTATTAATACCCCGTGCTTCCAATGGGTTAGCGTGAGCCATACCAGTAATTACCAAATCTGGTTTCAACTCATAAATTCGCTGAAGTTGATTGTAATTATCTGGCTTCTCCACAATCCTTGGCAGGGGTGAATTCATTTCCTGGCAAGTTTTCTCCAACAATGCCAACTCAGCAGCTTGATAGCGCTTATCCATGTAGGGAATACCGATTTCGTGAACTGTCATCCCACAACGAATTAAGAATCTTGCTTGGGAGATTTCCAATAAGTTATCACCCATGAAGAATACAGATTTACCGCGAATCAGTTTCACGTAATCTTCCAAGCCTGCCCAAATTTGTGCTTCCCGTTCATCCAATCCTTTGGGAGTAATACCGAACACCGAGCAGATTTTCTCAATCCAAGCGCGGGTGCCATCGGGGCCAATGGGGAAGGGTGCGCCAATGAGTTTACACTTGCGGCGACGCATTAAGGTGGTAGCTGTGCGGCTGAGGAAGGGGTTGACACCAGCAACATAATACCCTTCTTCCAATACTGGCAATTCTGTGAAGCGCTTCGCGGGTAGCCAGCCAGAAACTTTGATGCCTTGTTTCTTCAGTTCCAAGGTTAACTGAGTAACTACGGGGTCGGGAAGGGAGCCAAAGAGAACTAAGGGTGGATGATCTACGTATTCAGATTCATCTTGGGCGACATCTTCTTTCTTTTTACCAAAGTTGAGCAACTTAGCGATCGCATTACGTTCACTCTTCTCTGTTTCCGCCACAGGAGCCTTATCAGGGCAACGGTTAGCCATTGCTGCCAATACTGTGTCTTCTCCTTGGGTGAAGGCGTAATCTAGACCATTTGCACGCGCAACAACGATGGGAATCCCAATTTCAGATTCCAGCTTCGGTGCCAAGCCTTCCAAATCTGTTTTGATAATTTCGGTAGTGCAAGTGCCAATCCAGACAATTACACTAGGATTGCGATCGCGTTTAATTTGCAAGCACAACCGCTTTAACTCTTCATAATCACTCAGCTGTGCCGAAATATCGCCCTCTTCCAACTCTGCCATTGCATAGCGGGGTTCAGCAAAAATCATCACCCCCATCGCGTTTTGCAGGAAGTAGCCACAAGTTTTTGTCCCAATCACCAAAAAGAAGCTATCTTCAATTTTTTGGTATAACCATGCCACGCAGCTAATTGGGCAAAAGGTATGGTAATTCCCGGTTTCACATTCAAAGCTTAAAGCTTCTGGTTGTTGAGCGACAGTCATTTTGGTTTTTTCTCCCCTTGATATTTAATGGCAGTTCAACCAATTTCAGATTTTAGACTTCGGCTTCTCTCCGAGACGCTACGCGAACGCTCAGTCGAACGATTGATAATTTTGGATTGAAGGCTGGGACAACAAAAGTATCCGCTGTCTAACGACAATTTCCCTAATTCCTCATCCAAAACTCCAAATCTAAACCTTAAAATTGCGAAGAACGGCAATAATTAAGCGTTGGGGAAGAGACGGGCAATTTCTGATTCATCAAAAACGCCTGCTGGCAGTTCTTCCCCCAAAAAATCGTTATTTTCTTCAGCCTTTTGCAAAGCTGTTTCATCACCCCAGACATCTGATAACACGTCTTTAAACGCATTCTCATCTAGTGGAATATCTTCAAGCACTTCATCATCCAGCTTTACTTCCATTACAGCTGTTGCATCTGTATCGAAAGCAATTTCCCCAAACTCATCTGCTTCTAAATTAGAGGTTTGGAGAGACTCATCTTTTAAAGCGTGTCCGTTGGATAAGGAAATATCGCCAAAGCCATTTTCGGTTTCCTCCAACGCGCTAATTTCCAGACTTTGCTCATCAGAATCCACCATTGCGAACTCTTCAACTACCGCCACCGATGCAAAGCCATTTGTATGAGAATGTGTGAATGTTTCTTCTTCAGGCTTTTCGTCAATGACATCTGCTGCTTCTTCTGCGTACTTCTCTACATCTGGGTTGACGAGAAAGCGATTACCGAGAGCAAAATCTGGGTCAAAATGCAAATCCAGCACCTCAATCAGGGTATCGGCATCAGGATTAAGTTTGGCAAAGGGCAACATTAACTGCGCTAGCTTTGGCTCTAGGGCGTTAAGAACTCCCAGGATGAGGTAAGAAGGTGGTCGCTTCCCGCCATCAGGGGTGTACACTGATTCCACTTCCATGTGCAGGGTAATCCAGTCTCGATTATTCTGGAAAAATTGCAACCACTTTTGTTTTATTGAATCCGTAAAGCTGTGAAAGAAAGCCATATTATTGTCCCCCATCCTGAGAACTTGGTGATTTATACAATCATCAAGTCTAGTTCCTCTTCTGAATTAGGAACCTGGGGTTTACCCGGATTTAGATAAAAATCGGATAACAAAGAGAACAACTCGCGATCTGGTGTGTCGTTAGGTACAACACCTTCGGGACGCGCTAGAATTTGGTCGGCGATGTTGAGATAGTAGTCGCAAACGTAGTCTAGGGAAGGATCTTGCTCTGCCATCTCAAACAAAGTTTTACCTTTCACACGGGAAACACGGATATCTTCAATCAAAGGTAAAACTTCCAAAACTGGCATGGGCACAGCTTCTATATATTTTTCAATCAAGTCACGCTTGGAGGTGCGATTGCCAATCAACCCAGCTAGACGCAGTGGGTGAGTTCTGGCTTTTTCGCGGACTGAAGCTGCAATTCGATTAGCTGCAAATAACGCATCAAAGCCGTTGTCTGTAACAATCAGGCAGTAATCTGCATAGTTGAGTGGTGCTGCAAAACCACCACAAACTACGTCACCCAGAACGTCAAAAAGAATTACATCGTACTCATCAAAGGCGTTGAGTTCTTTAAGTAATTTTACGGTTTCACCGACTACGTAACCGCCACATCCAGCACCAGCAGGCGGGCCACCAGCTTCTACGCAATCCACACCGCCGTAGCCTTTATAAATTACATCTTCCGGCCAGACATCTTCGTAGTGATAATCCTTTTCTTGGAGGGTGTCGATAATTGTGGGAATCAAAAACCCAGTCAGGGTGAAGGTGCTGTCATGTTTTGGGTCGCAGCCAATTTGCAGCACTTTCTTGCCACGTTTAGCTAGGGCGACGGATATGTTACAGCTAGTTGTGGATTTACCGATACCACCTTTTCCGTAGACTGCTAGTTTCACTGTTGTTTCCCTCTTATAGCTTTCTGTCAAACTTGTGGCTCAAACATTTGCCTTCACCTTTCCTGAGATGGCGATGCGTGAGGTCTATTGATGTCATTATTGGGCAAATTACATAGAAAAGAAAGTCGCTCTTAATTTATAAAACGTTTTTATCCGATGAATTAGAACCTAATCATGGGTATTTTAGTTTTTATGAACTAAAAAGTCTTATTTAGCTCTAAAAGTCATCTATAAAAAGTTTTTATTATCTATTTTTATAAAAAGAGTTACAAAAGACAAAAAGCCGATATTGGCTTTTTTAAATGGTTTTCATAGAATTAGCTGATGTTGGTGCAACGTGTTTTCATGAGATTGAGGCACAGGTGCAAGGTCAAACAGAGGTATATGCAGCATGATGCTGGAAATACTGCTGAAATTTGCAATCGCAGATAAATTGCCAGTTTTCAGTCGCTAGTCACAACCATGTAATTACTGCTTGAGAGTGAGTGAGTGTGATTTTGTAAAATATTATTAATTTTGCAAATATTTTCTAAGTCTAAGCCGAGCGAATAGGATTCGTGGCAATACTTTTCGGTTAAGGGGGAAAGGGGAAAGGGTTTAAATTTACCTTTACCCCAAACCCAGTAAGCTTTATCCAGACCAAAAGAGAGATTGTTGGGTTTATTCGAAAAGTATTGGGATTCGTGGCTACACAAATAAAGCCCACCTGCGTGGGCTAAGAGTAAGAGAAGAAACGTAGAGTGTGCGTAAGTCCTAATTTATTTCAGTCTATGTATTCAAGGTAATTAGGACACCTCAATTTTAATTTCCTGGATTTCTTGTAATGTTTGCCAGCCAGCTTGCCACTGGGAGTTATCTTGCAATAATTTAGCATTTATCCAAAAACGGACTTTAGGATCGCAAGAAGCAACCATTTCGGCGTAAACCCACTTAGCCTGATTTTTACGATTGACAACTTGGAAGTGCCGCCAGCCATCAACTTTTCGCTGTGCTGTCCATTTAGAACCAACTAGGTAAGGAAATTTTTGTTTTTTAGTCATTTGTTATTCGTCATTTGTCACTTGTAATTGGGAAAACACTTTCTTTATCCAAATTTCCAATATCCAATTAAGATGTCACCAAATCGCCATTACGGGTAAACTTTTGGCAATGCAACTCACTATCTTGCTGGACACATAGGGAAAACCATCTGATATTGCTCCAGCAAGTGTTGATGTTGTTGGTAATTTTGCGCTTTTTCTTGGAAAGGCGTTGTCTTACAACTTCATTAGGGCAAAGAATTTCTAACGTGCCTGTACCATCTTCGTAATTGACGATGCGAAATAGACAGTCTTGCAACATAGCACGGCTGCTGCTGTCGAAGAACCGCTTAAATCGCTGTAACTTTTCCCCTTCAGTCATTTGGCTGATGGGTTTTATTTTCAAGAAATCCTCATCCTCCAAATCAAAGTCATCATCTTCAAAGTCGTAGGGGTCAATCATTTTCAGCATCCACTATGCGACCTGAGATTATGTTAACTCTGTGTGGGGTAGGAGGAAAATGGTGGATGCAAGGTAGAAGAACTTTAATACGTCATGCTTACTTACGCATTTAGATTCCTGCTTATGAAGGAGTAATTTTGTTTATCACCATGTCTCTATAGATATTGTTAAGACAGTTACCCATACATTCTAAGAAAAAAATAGTAAGCTTTAGCTTTCGGGGGTAAGCTGTTTTCAATGCGATTAAGTGTAATTGACCTTATGAAATATCTACTTGACCATTTCACATCTTTTAAATATAATTTTGACTGCTCTAAATCTCTTTGTTATGAATAATTTTGTTTAATAAGCAGTTCTGGGGAAAGCCACTAGTCTGCCAACCCAAAAATGCGCTTGTGAGGTCTGGGGAAAGGGGAAAGGGGAAAGGGTAAGGGATTTAAAACCTTTCCCCCTGCCCCTTATCCCCACTTCGTGGGGGCCCCACC
>NZ_JAAGOG010000426.1:0-1556 GCF_010747425.1 Nostoc sp. UIC 10630 | reverse complement strand
AGCCGTGTAACGGGAAACTTTTACGCACGGTTTTGAAGACCAACGGGATTGGTGACAATCTCGTTGAGTTTAATACCAAACTAAGTCTGAAAACTGGTTGTAAAAACTTCAATCTTTCCCGAATTAAGGCGATTGCGTACTCAGTAGTATGCAATCGCCTTTTCAATCAATTCTTATCACATGGCTGTACAGAGGACACGGTAATATCCCAATATCTTCTCTACAGCTTTGTGCTGTCTGGTGTTTTGACATCAGTTAATACGCTTTACCCTTGAACACTTTTATAGAACCCATTTGAGATATATACAGGAGGGCAATCGAATTTGGCTGAACTACAAGCTAAGTTACAAATTTTATAGATTGATCGTCAGGATTTTTTTCTTGCTTTTTTTGTCGCTCAACACGACTGTATTGTAGGGTAATGTATCCGTTCCCATCGGAATTGGCAGCCTAAAACTGGGGCTTTTATGAACGAGTTCGCCTAAATCAATGCTTTTCGTTATATCGCCATCTGTTGCAAGATTTGCGGTAAGTTCGCCTTTATAATCTTCAATTAAAAAGTCTCTAAAGAAAACGACTTCCCCAGCATCAGGATCTATACCAAGGATGACCGTACCTCTGAAAGTTGCGCCTTTTCGTTCTTCATCAACCGTTGCCATTGTGATTTCCGAGGGGTCTTGACCGGACAGATGTGCCATAAACTTTTTTCTCTTGCGAATTCTCAACAATTGAAAATGATTTTACAAGAGCGCTATGGGCGATCGCAAAACTCTCAGGACGTATTTCTGCATTGAGTTGATACAAGATACCATCTAAGATTTGTCGCTTTGTCCACTTTGGTGGTCTGGCTTGCTTTTTCTGTGACAATAGTGGTTCAATGATTGCCCACTATGCGTCGCTTAAGCTGCTGGAGTACGGCATTTATTTCTCATTTTACCCGTTCTTCCAAGATCCCAAATGGGTTCTATAAGGCTTCGCCAAATCTAGATTGAGAGTGTTGTGCAAGCACAACAAACTTACTAATAAAAATAGGACGATCGCTGCGTCTGGAAAACTTGCGATCGCTCTTTTACCCATTTAAGAGGTATTTGCTAATGATGACACAAAGTTTAGCCCCTGCGCCAACAAAAGATCCGTTAACCACACAGGATCGCCAAATCATTGCAACCATCGTCAATCAGTCGGACTACTCCAAAAACTGCAAGCCCGAAGATGTAGTAACTATCTGGATCAACAGTGATGATATCGTTTGGGTAAAAATGACCCACGGCTATGCTCGATATCACAAAGAGCCATTCAAACGCGCTGTTGCAGAGGTAAAAGCGAGTCTTTCTGCTCCAGTAAAGTGCAATCACAAAGAATATGAGGAATTAAAACAAGCTTCTGAGAAAATTGGCTTGTTGGGTGATTGTGATTGGCTATCATTGAGCGTTCAATACTATCCTGATAAAGTAATCGGTCACGCTGGTTGTTATATATCTGGACTTTGGACTAAAAGGCTAGAGAAAAGCAGTCAGCAGTAACACTGACTGCCGTAAAGTCAATGAAAGTAATCG